>QKFI01000094.1 GCA_003251455.1 Tolumonas sp. | reverse complement strand
CCTTGACGTTAACCGAGCGTTGAGTGAGCATAGAGAGATAGTGCGGAGTGGTAGTTCAGTCGGTTAGAATACCGGCCTGTCACGCCGGGGGTCGCGGGTTCGAGTCCCGTCCACTCCGCCAACAAATATTAAGCCCTGAGCGATTGCTCAGGGCTTTTTTGTTTTCATCTGTGTCATATTTCTCTAAAAAAATTTACTTTATTTCACCTATTGTTTCTCTGGATTTAAAGATTAAGATTGGCGCAATTATTGGTATAAGGGTGAATGAGTTGCGGAACATGAAGTTTGCGGTTTTGTTGGCAGGATGCTTAGTCGTTACAGCACAAGCGACCATTATGCCTAAAGCAGATCTGGTTGTTGTCAAAAAGTCTCAATATAGTTTAACGCTATATTCGAAAGGAACGCCGCTTAAGCGCTATTGGGTTGCGTTAGGTCCTAATCCTCGTGGTACAAAACTTAGAGAAGGTGATAACAAAACTCCTGAAGGTCGTTATTTGCTGGATTACCGTAAACCAGACTCTAAATATTACAAGGCATACCATATTTCCTATCCAAGCCTTGCAGATATGAAACGTGCTCAGAAATTTGGCGTTGAGCCTGGTGGTAATATTCTGTTGCATGGTCAGCGGAAAGGGTCTGTGATGAGTGAGGAAATGTTGCAACGCTCGAATTGGACGAATGGGTGTATAGCTTTGATCAATGCTGATATGGACGAGTTTTGGGCGTCTGTTGCACCTGGTACACCGATAGAGATTCTGCCTTAAGCTCTTGTTACAAATTGTCGCAATTTAAACTTTCTCTGACATAGATTTGCGATGCTCATCTTCTATCTTCATTAGCATCCTTTTTCAGGAGTGATGCTAATGAAAGTTTTATTTTCTGCTGTTGTACTTGCTGTGTTGAGTGGTTCAGTTTCTGCTTCAGAGTCGACAACAGCCGTATCCGTTAAACCTGCTAATTTATTTATTCAGGCTGATAAGAATAAAGATGGTAAACTCGATAAAGCTGAGTTTGACGAATTCAAGCAGTTGGAAGAAGCACGTATTACCCAGCAGATCCATGAACGTTTTAATCAAATGAAATTTGCGTCTTTTGATCAGGATGGAAATGGTGAAGTGACTCGTGATGAGCTAAAAGCGGTAAGAATGATGGCTCACCAGAAAGGGAAACATATTTTACCGCCAGTTAAAACTGTCACCACAAATTAATTACAGGCTATTCATTTTATTCCTGTAGCCATTTCGCAACGCGCTTGGCAAAGTAGGTAAGGATCCCGTCTGCGCCGGCGCGTTTAAAGCACATCAGCGACTCGAGAATACATTCTTTTTCTTTTAGCCAGCCATTCTGAATGGCTGCCATATGCATGGCATATTCGCCACTGACCTGATAAGCAAACGTAGGCACGCCGAACTGTTGTTTAACTCGATAAACAATATCCAGATATGGCATGCCTGGCTTGACCATCACCATGTCTGCACCTTCCTGTATATCTGATCCAACTTCGTGAATGGCTTCATCGCTATTCGCTGGATCCATTTGATAGGTGAATTTGTTCCCACTACCGAGATTACCTGTAGAACCAACCGCATCTCTGAATGGTCCGTAATAATTGGACGCATATTTTGCTGAATATGCCATGATTTGCGTGTGGATAAGGTTTTTCTCTTCCAGCGCTTGTCGAATGCGACCGATACGTCCATCCATCATGTCTGAAGGGGCAACCACGTCAGCACCTGCTTGTGCATGGCATTGAGCCTGACGAACCAGAATGTCTGTCGTTAAATCATTCATGACATAGCCACTGTCATCGATAATGCCGTCCTGCCCATGTGTTGTGTAAGGATCTAAGGCGACGTCCGTTATCACGCCTAGTTCAGGAAAACGTTCTTTTAGCGCACGAATTGTTCGTGGGACTAATCCTTCCGGATTATAAGCTTCTTCAGCCATCAGGCTTTTTTTGTCTGCGGGTACCACAGGGAATAGGGCAATCGCTGGAATTTTCAAAGCAACGAGCTCAGCCGCTTCCTCCAGAAGTAGATCAATGGAAAGACGTTCAATGCCGGGCATGCTTTTAACGGCTTCTCGCTGATTTTGACCTTCTAGCACAAACATTGGATAAATCAGATCATTCACGGTTAGCTGATTCTCGCGGCATAACCGACGACTGAAATCATGTTTACGAATTCGGCGTAACCGACGAGCAGGAAAACCAGATGAAATAAATTGAGACATGGAAACTCCTGTGATGAGAATAAATCAGCGGCGCGTTAACTTCCACCAACCGCGTAACCAACAAAATGCACTGATGGTAATGCCTGCGATGGCTGTTGTTTGATAGGTTGGAAATAATAGAACACTGCTCAGCAATAAAGCGCCGCCAGTTCCCAGCATGTATTGCGCTTGGGCATTACGACGTTGATGTTTGTGTTGTTGCTGATAAAGCCCTTGCATCAGATGTTGCTGATGCTGGATCTGGTTTAATGCATCGTAGACTAAGTCTGGAATTTCAGGCAGCTTTTCGGCCCAGAAAGGTGCTTTCTCTTTGATGGTCTGCCAAGCTGCTTGGGGACCGATTTGTTGACGGAGCCAACGTTCTAAAAACGGTTTTGCGGTTTGCCACAGGTCGAGTTGAGGATAGAGTTGTCGACCTAAACCTTCTACATATAAAAGGGTTTTCTGCAGTAAGACCAGTTGTGGTTGTACCTGCATATTGAAGCGGCGAGCAGTATTAAATAAATTCAGCAACACATGGCCAAATGAAATTTCAGCAAGTGGTTTTGCAAAAATGGGTTCCAAAACCGTGCGCAATGCTGATTCAAATTCTTCAACTTTCGTTTCTGGTGGCACCCAACCTGATTTCACATGCAGCTCTGCGACTTTTCTGTAGTCGCGGTTAAAGAATGCCAGAAAGTTTTCCGCTAAATAGCGTTTATCTTGTCGGTTCAATGTACCGACGATACCGCAGTCGATACCAATCCATTGCGGGTCGTGAGGGTGCTCGTAAGAGACAAACACATTCCCGGGATGCATATCAGCATGGAAGAAACTGTCGCGAAAAACCTGCGTGAAAAAGACTTCAACACCGCGTTCAGCAAGTAACTTCAGATTCGTACCATTGGCTTTTAAGGCTTCAATATCGGAAACTGGAATGCCGTAGATGCGCTCCATGACCAATATATTTTCCCGGCAGTAGTCCGAGTAAATTTTAGGTACATATAACTCTGCTGAATTTTCAAAGTTACGCCGTAGTTGAATGGCATTTGCTGCCTCACTCATGAGATTGAGCTCATCAAGTAGCGTGCGTCGATATTCTTCAACTACTTCAACTGGTCGAAGACGGTTATTTGGTAATAAGGTGGCGATGATCCGGGCACACAGGCGCATTAGTTTGATGTCATCAAAGATCACATGTCGAATATCAGGACGGATAACTTTGATGACAACTTCTTCGTTTGTTGATTTCAGACGGGCTGTATGAACCTGTGCGACAGAAGCAGATGCCAGTGGCTTTGGATCAAACTCTGTAAATAGTGTTTCAATAGGGCAGCCCAGAGCCATTTCAATTTGCTTTCTGGCTTCGTTGCCATCGAAAGGTGGGACTCGGTCTTGCAGTAGTGCAAGTTCTTCGGCGAGATCAGGTGGAAGCAGGTCTCTTCGTGTTGAAAGCATTTGCCCAAATTTAATAAACACCGGACCAAGCTTTTCAAACGCCAGTCTTAGACGGGCACCTCGGTTTTGTTTGGCATGGCGGTTTCGCAGCCAAAAAAGCGATGATCGTAATAACCTGACTGGCCATGGTTTCCAGGATTGCGGAATGAGTTCATCCAGACCATGCTTTAGTAATTGACTACCGATAGTATAGAAACGACGCCATTCACTGAAAATCATTTCTGTCTCCGGTTCAGCAAGATTTCTGCACGTTGAAAAACTGACTCGCTGTTTTTGGCTAACGCATTCACATCATCACAAAAGGCTGCGACTTCAAGTGGTCCGGGAGCGATCTTCCATTCCTCGGTGACTGCTTCTTTGAGATCGATTTTAGTTCGTTCTAATTGATGGCGCAGAAATGTTTTTCCGGTAGATAGCCCACGACAAAGCATATGCGCCATGACATCGCCGGTATAAGTTGAAAGCTGCTCTTCCCAATCAATATTCAGGTCTTTAAAAAGATGACTAAATGCATGGAATAAAGTCGGATCACCTTGTAAATCCACTTTATTTTCCCGAATAAACTGGCTGAGTTTTTCCGGGTTTTTCAGGATGTCTAAACCGGATAGGGTCAGCGTTAAGCTGGCATCGGCTGGATATTCATATCCACCAAGAACATCGAGCGTGTTAGAGGCAAAAACGAACCAAAGTGGTTGAAGCGGCTTTAGTTCAATTTGGATGACTTTACCCTGTAAGATTTTTGCTCTTGCCTGAGAGGTTGGATCGTATTGCAGTAATTGGTTCAGGCTTGCTTCTAAGAAAGCATTGAAAGCAGTCCTCACAGGGATTGGGATCATCTGATTTCGCCTCCGATCAGAATTTAAAACCACGATGTAATGCAACAATGCCTTGCGTGAGATTGAAGTAGCTGACTTCTTCAAATCCTACAGATTCCATCATTCCTTTCAGCGTTTCTTGATCCGGATGCATACGAATAGATTCCGCCAGATATTGGTAACTGTCGCTGTCTTTTGCTATCAGTTGTCCCATTTTTGGCAGGATCTTAAATGAATACAGGTCGTAAAGTTTAGACATTACGACATTGGTTGGTTTTGAAAATTCAAGGATGAGTAATCGTCCGCCCGGTTTTAATACCCGGAACATAGATTCAATTGCTTTGTCTTTATGGGTAACATTTCGTAAACCAAATCCAATCGTGATCAGGTCGAAATGATTATCCGGGAAGGGTAACGATTCTGCATTTGCCTGAACATAATGGATATTGTTGACGATGCCCTTATTGCGCAGTTTCTCGCGGCCAACTTTCAACATCGAATCATTGATATCGGCAAGAACAACTTCACCCTGTTCGCCTGTCAGACGTGAGAATTTAGCAGTCAGATCGCCTGTGCCGCCGGCTACATCGAGAATTTTCTGTCCGGGACGTACACCTGCACAATCAATGGCAAACCGTTTCCATAATCGATGGATCCCCATCGACATCAGGTCATTCATCAAATCATATTTGTCTGCTACAGAATGGAAAACATCTGCTACCAGATGTTCTTTCTCGTCTTCGGCAACGGTCTTAAAACCGAAGTGCGTGGTATCCTTCATTTAAACTCTTTCCTCAATCCAATTACTTAGCCCAGTTTAACGCAATTTAAGTCGGACTTCAGAATGAATATCAGGTTGAAAAGAGAAAAATCAAAAGGGCCCCATTGCGAGGCCCCAAAATAACAGAATTTACTAACACTGGACTATATTAAAAAGATTACTCAGGTGCTGCCTCCTTTGTTCAGGAAGAGCCGTCTTTACTGGTTGCGGAGCCATCCGGTGTTTCCCGATGGCCAACTCGGTAAAGCGCTCCCGAATTGTCTTTCTGATAACTACGATTCTGAGCGGGGTATCAACATGTGTCCTGACCCGGCCATTGTTCAATAAATTTGGCTCGCAGCGTCATGAGCTCAAAATCAGTAAATTATCACCCAGTCAATCAACCAGTCAGCCATCTTCACGGATTGGGTTCGACATCCTGCCGCATGCGAACGTCAATCCCGATGTACTGTGAATCTGCTTGATCGCTTAACTTAATCATGGTTCTCAGTAGAGGTTTCCGCAAGTGAAAGACAGAAAATAAATAAGAATATTGATGAAGGCCTTGTTTTCGATATTTTCAGCGTTATAATCCGCGCCCCTACTGGATCTGACCGTTTGAACGTCAGATGATAGAGAGTTAATGAATCGGTTTAATGGGTTCCCTCACCCCATCTACAAATAAAAAGGAAATGACCATGTTTTATACTGAACAACAGTCGCGTCGTGCGATGTGGATTCTTTCTCTATTTCATGTCTTGATTATTGCTTCGAGTAATTATCTGGTGCAATTACCGATCTCTGTATTCGGTGTGCATACGACATGGGGAGCTTTTAGTTTTCCGTTCATCTTTTTAGCGACAGATCTGACAGTGCGGATTTTTGGTTCAGTATTGGCTCGCCACATCATTTTACGAGCGATGATGCCGGCGCTGGTTATTTCGTATTTGTTCTCTGTGATTTTTAATGC
>QKFI01000020.1 GCA_003251455.1 Tolumonas sp. | reverse complement strand
CAGAACATCCATCTGTACGGAGTCTGGCAAAATTGCCTGAAATTGAGGCAAAGCAGCTTTCACGGCATCGACCGTACTAATGGTATTTGCCCCAGCCTGCCGTTGTACCGCCAGAATGACACCAGGTTTATCAATATACCAACTGGCAACCTTGGTGTTTTCCTGACTATCCAATACGTTAGCGACCTGATTTAAATAGATCGGGGCGCCATTCCGGTAGGCAACAATCAGCTTTCGATATGCCGCAGCATTCTTTAACTGACCTGATGATTGCAGACTTAAACTTCGATATTGGCCATCAAGCGATCCCAACGGTTCATTGACGTTATTATGGCTGACGGCGGTCGAGAGTTCGTCTAATCCCAGATTATATGCAGCCAATTTATCCGGATCAGCCTGAATCCGAACGGCATAAGGTCGAGAACCAAAAACCGACACCTGCGCAACACCCGGCAGCATAGAAATTGATTGCGCAAGCTTACTTTCACCATATTCGGTAACCGTGGAAATCGGTAACGTGTCCGAGTGTAATGCAATCAGAAAGACTGGTGCATCTGATGGATTCGACTTCCGCATTCTCGGTTGTGAAGTCATTGCATCCGGTAATTTTCGTTGTGCTGCACTCAGTGCACTTTGTACATCCAAGGCAGCAGCATCAATATTTCTGTCCAGATTGAACTGTAATGTAATTCTGGTGGTGCCCTGTGAACTGGATGAACTGATGTTATCGATGCCAGAGATCGTCGCCAACTGCCCTTCTATCGGTGTTGCCACGGCTGACGCCATCGTTTCTGGTGATGCACCAGACAAACCAGCCGTAATATTAATGGTCGGGAAATCAACTTCAGGTAATTCGCTGACAGGCAAGGCTCGATAAGCTAAGACACCAAACAAGGTGAAAAAGCCCATCAGTAAACACGTCATGATTGGACGGCGGATCGATATGGCAGACACGTTCATCGCTGTCACTCCTGTGATGATGGCGCCGTTGCTTGCGAAGAAATAACATCCGTATGTGCAATCTTCACTTCCGTCCCTTCATTCAATCTGAACTGACCTTCGGTCACAACCTGATCGCCATCTTCCAGTTCCCCGGTAATTGCAGCCATGCCATTGGCAGAGGCTAACTCTTCAACCATGACTTTTTTGGCAACATTCTGTTCAATCACAAAGACCTGTAACCCATCCGGTCCTTGTTGTAATGATTGCGAAGGAACCACCAACACATGATGCCATGTCCGCGGCGCCAGTGAGACCTCAACATACTGTCCCGGTAACCAATCACCAGCAGGATTTGAAAAATCAGCTTTCAGCGTAATGTTTCCGCTACTGCTATCAACTGCATTATCAATAAAACTGACTACCCCGTGGCGAATTTCCGGGATTTCGGTATTGCCAACTTGAGCGGTGACCTCAATCCCAGCTTGTTTAAGTTCTTTTTGAAGATCGGGAACGAATTTTTCAGGGATGGTAAAACTCACAGCTATTGGGTCAATCTGATTGAGAGTCGTCAAAACGGTGCTGTAAGCCTGAATGGTCGTCCCTACTGAAACCTGATGTGAACCCACTCGACCACTGAAAGGTGCTTTCACTTCGGTATAACTCAAATTACGAGCAGCAATATCTAAAGATGCTTGATCCTGACGAACCAATGCTTCCGCCGATTGTTCGGCTGCCTGATAACTACTCATATCTGAATCTGAAATGAATTTTTTACTCAGCAACACCGTTGCGCGTTTTAAATCTGCCTGAGCTTTTTGCCACTGGGCTTTATCATGATCCAGCACGGCTTTCGCTTGTTGCCATTTATTCCGGTAATCGCTGTCATCTAATTGAATTAGAATATCACCAGCCTTCACCAGAGCCCCTTCTTTGAACAAAACCTGACTGACCTGACCTTCAACCCGAGATTTCACATCAACAGAAGATTTCGCAACCACCCGACCGATTGCTTGCCATTGCGCTTTGAAGTCCTGACGGGTGACGGGAGAAACAGTAACTATGGTTTTGGGCTTGCTTCGGTTAACGGGTTGGTTGTCAGTTTGATGCTTTGTGAACTGATAAGCGGCAATAAGAATGATAAAAATCAGGCCGATCCAATATCTGGCTTTCATGCGGGCTCCGCTGATAATCAAGAGAGTCAGTGTCTTAAAACAGTCTGTGGCAAAACTTTGCTAAAAGTGTGTCAAAATGAAATTTATAATAAGGTTGACCTGCTATTTCGCATTTTGCCTTGTGTGCGTTATCATACCGCCCGCTCTTTATTTGTGATGATTATCCCGAGGTGTATTATTTTTTCCCATATCGCCAATTTGTACCGCAAAGTGCTTGGTAAGGAAGAAACACCAGCCCAAACTCCAAACGTACAGAAAGCAGAGACGACCCCGTCTTCTGAGAAAAAGTCCCGCCCGACAACTGAGACAGGCATGAAGCGTCGTATTTTAAATCGTAATGAACATGCCATTTCTCGTAGCATGATCAGTGATAATGCACTGAAAGTATTATACCGCCTGAATAAAGCAGGTTATCAAGCCTATCTGGTCGGTGGTGGCGTTCGTGATTTGTTACTTGGCAAAATTCCGAAAGATTTCGATGTAGTTACCGATGCGCATCCGGAACAGATCAAGAAATTATTCAATAACTGCCGTCTGATTGGCCGTCGTTTCCGTCTGGCTCATATTGTTTTTGGTCGTGACATTATTGAAGTTGCTACCTTCCGTGGTCACCATCATCAGGTCAATACGAGTAAGCACAGCAAGCAAATTGCAGAGCAATCCGAAGAAGGTATGCTGTTACGCGATAACGTATACGGCACAATTGATGAAGATGCTGAACGTCGTGATTTCACCGTCAATGCGCTGTATTACAATATCAAAGACTTTACGCTGCATGATTTTCACGGTGGTCTGAATGATCTGGCCGATGGCAAACTGGAGCTGATTGGTGACCCGGAAACCCGTTACCGGGAAGACCCGGTTCGCATGCTGCGTGCAGTGCGTTTCTCTGCCAAACTGGGTTTGAAAATCAGTGATCGTTCTGCTACCCCGATCCATGAACTGGCACCGTTATTACAAGATATTCCTGCTGCGCGCTTGTTTGAAGAAACCATCAAACTATTTTTGGCCGGTCATGCAGTGGAAACCTATCACCAGTTGCGTGAGTTTGGGTTATTCCAGCAATTGTTCCCGCAAGTTGCTCGTTTGCTGACAGAGAGTAAGAACTCTCCATTTGAGCGCTTCCTGGAAAAGGCGCTCTATAACTCCGATAAACGGGTAGTAGCTGACTTACCGGTGACACCGACATTCTTCTACGCCACACTCTTGTGGGGTATTGTGTCGTTCCGCCAGAAAGAATTAAGCAACGAAACCAATCTGCCGTTCCAGGATACCATTCAGATGGCTATCAATGAGGCGATTGAAAGCCAGATCAAAACAGTCGCCATTCCAAGACGGATCACGAGCGACATTCGTGAAATCTGGCTGTTACAGGAACGTTTACCTCGTTATTCCGGTAAACGTGCAGAGAAACTGTTCGCACAACCGAAATTCAGAGCCGCGTTTGATTTTATCGAGCTTCGTGCAGCCGTCGAACCACGCCTCAAAGATGTGGTGACCTGGTGGCAGGAATATCAGCAGACGCATGATTTTGTGAGACCAGAGCCTCGCAGAGCACCTGCGCCAGGCATGCATGCTGAGTCAGCAAATAAACCAGCTGAAGATAAAACACATCGTAAACGCCCGCGTCGCCGTCGTCGTTATCCGCAACAATCGTCAGGACAACGTCGCCATGATTGATGCATATATTGCGTTAGGGGCGAATTTAGAAAACCCCTATCAGCAGCTTTTGCAGGCAATTGAACATTTAAAGCAGTTACCATTATCAGAGTGGGGATGTGTATCTCCACTCTATAGCTCATCCCCGATGGGGCCTCAGGATCAACCCGATTATGTCAACGGCGTTGCATATATTCGGACCAGTCTTAACCCACATCAATTGCTGGATGAATTACAAAAAATAGAATTAACGCAAGGCCGAGTCAGAAAATCAGAACGCTGGGGACCCAGAACGCTCGATCTCGATTTATTACTTTACGGACAACAGGTTATTCAGGATGAACGACTCATCGTCCCTCATTACGGAATGAAGGAACGTGCCTTTGTGTTGGTGCCGCTTTTCGATATTGCACCCGCATTAGTCTTGCCTGATGGCAGTGCTATCAAGGAATTAGTACGCCTTTGCGATCAAACCCAATTATTCCGTATCGATAATTAAATTACCGTTTCTTAGGAGTCACCATGAGCAAAATCAGCCTGACCACACTGCAGAAAATGAAGCAGGAAGGTGAAAAGATCGCCATGATCACCGCTTATGACGCAACATTTTCGCGTCTGTTTGATGATGAGGGAGTTCATTCAATTCTCGTTGGTGATTCTTTAGGGATGGTTGTTCAGGGACACAGCGATACTTTACCTGTCACCATGGATGATATGGTGTATCACACCGCGAATGCTGCACGCGGTGTACAGAATGCATTATTAATTGCTGACCTGCCATTCATGAGTTACAGCGATGTGAAATCCGCCTGCCACAATGCGGCCCGCCTGATGGCTGCTGGTGCCAAGATGGTCAAAATCGAAGGTGGTGCATGGTTATCAGAGACCATTCAGCATCTGAACCGTAACGGTATTCCTGTCTGCGCCCACTTAGGTCTGACCCCGCAATCTGTTCACGTGTTTGGTGGCTTCCGGATTCAAGGCCGAGATGCGCAACGCGCTGAAGAAATTTATCATGATGCATTAGCGTTACAGGCTGCTGGTGCGCAAATGGTTGTGTTGGAATGTGTACCAGAACAACTTGCTGAACGCATTACAAAAGCACTGCGTATTCCGGTCATCGGTATTGGTGCAGGTGCTCAAACTGATGGTCAGGTTCTGGTTATGCAGGATGCCATCGGCATTACCTCTGGCTACATTCCAAAATTTAGTAAAAACTTTATGGCTGTGACCGGAGACATCCGCAAAGCCATTCGTTTGTATGTGGAAGAAGTTCGCAGTGGTGAATTCCCTGCTGCAGAACATACCTTTAACTAAGGAAGTCTGATCGTGTTAGTGACTCAACAGATCGACGCCTTGCGCGCCGTGATCCGGGAACATAAACAACAGGGCAAACAAATTGCGTTTGTTCCAACCATGGGTAATTTGCACAATGGTCATCTGACCTTGGTGCGAGAAGCAAAAAAACAGACAGACATCGTGATCGTCAGTATTTTTGTGAACCCGCTACAATTTGATCGTGCTGAGGATTTAGCAAATTATCCTCGCACGCTCGAAGAAGATTGCGCACTGCTGGAAGCAGAAGGCGTTACGGCGGTGTTCACCCCAACGCCAGAGATCATGTACCCGCAAGGTCTTGAAGTTCAGACCTTTGTTGAAGTTCCGGGAATTTCTTATTTACTGGAAGGTGCAATGCGTCCGGGCCATTTCCGCGGCGTCAGCACTGTTGTCACTAAATTATTTAACATCGTTCAGCCAGATATTGCCTGTTTTGGACAGAAAGATTACCAACAACTCGCATTAATTCGTAAAATGGTGCGTGATATGTCAATGCCAATCAATATTATTGGTGTTCCGACTGTACGCGCTGAAGATGGGCTGGCTCTCAGCTCACGTAATGGTTATCTGACCGCAGAAGAACGAACAAAAGCGCCAGCACTGGCAAAAGTCATGCGTTGGATTGGTGATGCTTTACCTGCAAGAACAAACGATTTGAATGGTTTGGTTGCAGATGCAAATCAACAATTGAATGATGCCGGATTCCGCCCTGATGCAATTGACATTGTTGATGCTGAAACCTTATTGCCTTTATCTGAAAACAGCGAACAGGCTGTTATTCTGATGGCTGCCTGGTTAGGAAATAAAGCCCGCCTGATTGACAATCTGGTGGTTAATTTGCGTACAAACGACAGATAGTTTATAGTCGCGCCGCGAGTGTGGTTTCTTGCACTCGGGCGGTGTAAATGAAAGGAAGATGAAATGCAACGAATCATGCTACGAGGCAAACTGCATCAGGCTCGCGTTACTCATGCAGTACTGAATTATGAAGGCTCTTGCGGAATCGATCAGGATCTGCTCGACGCAGCCGGTATCGTAGAATATGAAGCGATTGATATCTACAACGTAGAGAATGGCGAACGTTTCTCAACCTATGCTATTTCAGGTGAACGCGGT
>QKFI01000006.1 GCA_003251455.1 Tolumonas sp. | reverse complement strand
GTAATCTGCAGCTTCCTGCTCAAATTTAGCAGCTTGCCCGACAGCACTCTCACTCAATAACGTCTTTAAATTTTTATATTTATAACCAAGGCGGATACCTAAATCGATGATCCCCTTTTCATTAAAAAGGCCGTAGGTTTTATCACCGTCAGGTCTGATAAAGCTCAGGAGTTTCATACCGTTTTCCGTTGTTACTTCAGACTTTCATCATCTGAAAAAACCAGGAAAAAAGGTAGAAAATTAAAAGATTTAAATGTGATTTACGCGGTCAAAAAAAGGGGCTTAAAGCCCCTTCTCTAATGACAAGTGAACTACATCGACATGATGTATTTGATCATCACCCCAGCAGCAATCGCTGAGCCGATCACACCGGCGACGTTTGGCCCCATGGCATGCATCAGCAGGAAGTTTTGATGGTTCGCTTCCAAGCCAATTTTGTTGGAAACACGCGCGGCCATTGGCACAGCAGAAACACCAGCGGAACCAATGAGTGGGTTGATTTTGTTTTTGCAAAAGACATTCATGCCTTTCGCCATCAACACACCACAGGCAGTCCCGACACCAAACGCGATCACACCCAGCACCAGAATCCCTAAGGTTTGCGGTTGCAGGAATTTATCAGCCATCAACTTCGAGCCAACTGACAAGCCTAAGAAGATCGTCACGACGTTGATCAAAGCGTTTTGTACGGTATCGCTTAAACGCTCGACCACACCACATTCACGCATCAAGTTACCGAAGCAGAACATCCCCAACAGCGGCGCAGCGTCTGGCAGAATCAGTGCCACCAGCAACAGCAATGTCACCGGGAACAGGATCTTCTCGCGTTTTGACACAACACGTAGTTGGGTCATGACGATTTCACGTTCCTGTTTGGTGGTCAGTGCACGCATGATTGGCGGTTGAATCAAGGGTACCAACGCCATGTAAGAGTAGGCAGCAACCGCAATCGCACCTAATAATTCAGGTGCCAGCATGCTGGAGAGATAGATCGCGGTTGGACCATCAGCACCGCCGATGATCCCGATCGAAGCAGCTTGCGGCAAAGTAAAGCTAATAATGCCAAACGTATTCAGTAATAACGCACCAATGATCGTGGTGAAAATCCCGAATTGCGCTGCTGCACCCAGTAACAGCGTACGAGGGTTTGCCAGTAACGGACCAAAATCCGTCATCGCACCAACGCCCATAAAAATGACCAGCGGTGCAACACCAGAAGCGATTGCCACTTTATAGAAAATATATTGCACGCCATCGCTGTAACCAAAGTTACTCGCTAACTGCTCGATGCTATGCATAATTGCAGGTGATATCGTTGGCAGCGCAGCCTTGATGCTAGCAACATCCGGCAGACAACCAACCTTATCAGCAATGGCTGCAATGACATCTGGCTGCGCTTTATAGAGCGCCATTTCCAATGCCGAGTATGCAAGACCCGCATCCGGAATATTGGCGAGTAGCCCGCCAAATCCGATCGGCATTAACAGTAATGGTTCAAACTTTTTGACAATCGCCAGCCACAATAAAACCAGACTGATGATGATCATGACAGCCTGACCACCGGTCATGTGCATGATCCCCAGCCCCTGGAGTAAAACATTGAG
>QKFI01000113.1 GCA_003251455.1 Tolumonas sp. | reverse complement strand
TCGGATACATCCTGTTACTCGGTTTATTCGGCTTAATTACCGACCAACTGATGCGGGCCGCTGAACGCGTGCTATTCCGCTACAACGCGAGAAGAAAATAATGGCCACATTAGAAATTAAACATCTGCATAAAAGTTATGCCACTGGGAAACAACGCAGGGAAGTACTGCATAACATTGACCTGACCCTGAAAGATAACGAGTTCGTCTCGATTGTAGGAACGTCAGGTTGTGGCAAGAGTACGTTGCTGTCTATTGCTGCTGGGCTTGAAGATTTTGATTCCGGCATCGTGGCGGTTGATGGCAAACCCATTACTGGCGCTGGGCTTGACCGCGGTGTTGTGTACACCTTATTGCCTTGGTTGACTGCACGCCAAAATATTGAGTTTGCCCTGCGGGCAGCTGGTTATGGTCGAGGAGAAAGTTTTGATCTCGCTGACCAGCATCTGCAACTCGTCAATCTGATGGAATTTGGCGATGCTTACCCAAGCGAATTATCCGGCGGGATGAAGCAACGTGTTGCAATTGCCCGTGCGCTGTCTTATCGCCCCAAAATCCTATTGATGGATGAACCGCACTGGATGCGATGACCCGTCATCAAATGCAACACCTGCTGACCCAAATCTGGGACAAACATCAGCTTACCGTGATGTTTGTGACCCATGATGTGGAAGAGGCTGTTTATCTCTCTGATCGCATTATCGTGATGAAAAGTGGTCCGGGAGAAATCAAGACTTCATTCCATGTTGGACTAGGCCGTCCACGTCACGAAGGCATGATTGCCAACGACGAATTTATTGCGCTGCAAAAAGACGTTTTAAAAGCGATTCGCTCAAACAATTCCCATTCTGAACCCATGCAAACCGTGGAGACTGTGTCATGAGTAAACCTATTTCATTCCATGATCTGACTAATGCTTCTGAAATTCCAGCGGAACTGCTGAAGCGTACAGAAGCCGACTTATCGTTCTTCATGGAGAAAGTCGATCCGATCATCGCTGCAGTCAAAGAAGAAGGTGATGCTGCCTTGATCCGTTTTGCGAAAGCATTCGATGGTGTCCAGGCTGAGACTTTTTCTGTCAAAGCAGAGCCGGAAGAATTCGCCGCTGCGTTTGAGCGGATCGATCAGGAAGTGCTGGAATCCATCCGTTTCGCGGCAGAAAACATTCGCGTGTTTCATGAAGCCCAGAAACCAGAAGATATGTGGATGAAAGAAATCCAGCCGGGTGCATTTGCCGGTGATCGTCATATTCCTATTGATGCAGTGGCTTGTTATGTACCACGCGGTAAAGGGTCATTTCCAAGTGTGTTACTGATGACCGCGATTCCTGCCGTGGTCGCGGGTGTACCGCGTCCTGTGATCATCACACCGCCAGGTCCGGATGGAAAAGTAGACGATGCAACACTGGTTGCTGCTGAATTGGTTGGCATTAAAGAAGTATATAAATGTGGTGGTGCACAAGGGGTTGCAGCCGTGGCATACGGCACAGAATCCGTACCGAAATGCCTGAAAATTGTTGGCCCTGGCAGCCCTTGGGTGGTTGCTGCAAAACGTAAATTATCACATCTGATTGATCCGGGTGTACCGGCTGGTCCGAGTGAAGTCGTGATTTTGGCTGATGAAACGGTTGATGGTGCATTAGCTGCGCTCGACCTGATGATTGAATCAGAACATGGTCCTGACTCTTCTGCGTATCTGGTGACAAACAGCAAAGAAGTTGCTGAAGCGGCAATGGCTGCCATTCCCGGCTATTGGGCGAAGATTGATCCGAAACGCGCTGAGTTCTCTTCAACGGTGCTTTGTGGTGAGCATGGTGGCATTGTGCTGACCAAAGACTTCGATATGGCGGTTGAGTTTGTGAATCAGTACGCACCTGAACATCTCGAAATTCTGGCGGCAGAACCAATGGCTATTTTGGGTCGTATTCGCAACGCGGGCGAAATTCTGCTTGGCAACTACACGCCTGTGACATTGGGTAACTTTGTGCTGGGTCCGAATGCGGTGTTGCCAACAAACGTGTTTGATTTTATGAAGCGTTCTTCCGTCGGTTATGTGACTGCGGCTGGTTACCACAATCTGGCCGGAAAAGCGCATAAGTTTGCTACTTATGAAGGCTTCAGTGGTCATGCGTTGGCTGTTTCTTCATTACGCGACGAAATTCTGAAAAAGCAATAATCAGGAGCGGCTGATGAATCAGACAGTCAAACAGCCGCTTGCCGCAATAGCCCGTCACCACGCAAAAGCGGGTGATTGGCCTGCGGCACAGGCAGCGTTGATCCAGCTAACGCAGGAAATTATCGGTAAGCCCGTCGAAAACTTGTCGATTAATCAGGATCAATACAGCCTGAATTCATTGAATGGGTTTGTCACGCTCCGATCAGGGGAAGCACTTTTCTTCAAGTATCACCATGAAGAAGGCGAGGAGCACACCATTGATGAATATTACAATGCGGCGTTACTGAAAGAAGCTGGGTATCCGGTGGATGTGCCTCGTTATCAGTGCGGTGAACCCGGACGGCAGATCCTCTTTTATCAAAAACGAAATGATCGTCGGTTAGCGGATGTATG
>QKFI01000043.1 GCA_003251455.1 Tolumonas sp. | reverse complement strand
AAGTTCAATTGGCAGCGCGCCGGCATCTTCCATGGTATTGAAGAAGATCGGTGCAATTTTACCGCCCAGCACGAAACCACCCGCACGTTTGTTTGGTACGTGTGGAATATCGTCACCCATGAACCACAGCACAGAGTTGGTTGCTGATTTACGGGAAGAACCGGTACCAACCACATCACCCACATAGACCAGCGGGAATCCTTTTTCTTTCAGCGATTCCAGTGTGGTAATTGGGCCAACAGTACCATCTTCATCCGGTGTAATCCCTTGACGTGCGTTTTTCAGCATCGCCAGCGCGTGTAACGGAATATCCGGACGTGACCAGGCGTCTTGCGCTGGTGACAGATCGTCAGTGTTGGTTTCACCCGTTACCTTGAAAACAGTGAGTGTGATTTTTTCAGCCAGTTGCGGACGGTTCAGGAACCATTCAGCATTCGCCCATGACTCCATCACTTGTTTTGCATAGGCGTTACCCGCCTGCATTTTTTCCTGCACGTCATGGAATGAGTCAAATAACAGCAGAGTGGAAGCCAGCGCTTTAGTTGCAATTGGCGCTAATTTCGCATCATCCAGTAAATCAATCAGTGGCTGGATGTTATAACCACCCTGCATGGTACCTAATAATTCGACTGCCTTTTCAGCAGAAACAATCGGTGATGTCACTTCACCTTTGGCGACCGCAGCCAGAAAACCTGCTTTTACATAAGCAGCTTCATCTACTCCCGGCGGAATGCGATCAGCCAGTAATTCCATTAAAAACGCTTCTTCACCTGCCGGTGGATTCTTCAGTAATGCAACCAGCGCTGCTACCTGCTCAGCAGATAATGGTTTTGGTGCTACGCCTTGCGCGGCACGTTCAGCGACATGTTGACGATATGATTCCAGCACAATGCACTCCTCTCTCGATACGCTTCCCCTCGCTCATCCCTGAACTGTGACATCACGACGGCAGTCAGTGTGCGGGGGGCCTAACTATAGTGAATTTTTATGCAAAAAAGAAAAGATAATCGCGATCAGCAGCGGCCTTTTTTAGCCTGACCCGGCGGACAAAAATGTCCATCTCCTGCCGGATAACCATCTTGACCCAGAATAACGCGAGCTCCGCCAAAATCCACATCCGCTCGATTTACACGGACAGGTCCAGGAGCACATCCCGTTATTACCGTCACCATGAGCACTAACATTGAATAAATCAGGCTTTTCAAGGGTAAAGTTCCTCTGTCTTTATTATTGTTAAAACATGGTTAAGCATAATCGTTAGCGAATGAAAAAACACGTCTCTGTTTTTAAAGGCATTAAATTTTTCCTGTTACACCAACGTTATCACATCCCTTTCAGGGAATTGGAATGGTAGTCAGAGATAAGCTCTGAACGCTATACTTAAGGCAATATATAGGGTTATTCGTCTTTTATTTCTGATACATACTAAAGGTTGGACAATGTTTTCTTCTGTTTTGGCAATTGGCGTGGGAGCTGCTGGCGGTGCAATCAGTCGCTGGCTTTTAGGGCTTGGGTTTAATGCATTATTTCCCACGATTCCACCAGGGACGCTGATTGCCAATTTGTTGGGCGGCTATCTGATTGGGATTGCGCTAACTTTCTTTGCTGCAAACCCAACGCTGTCACCAGAATGGCGGTTGATGATCATTACTGGTTTTTTGGGTGGACTCACGACTTTTTCTACGTTCTCTGCGGAAGTTTCAAGTTTGATTCAACAGGGACGCCTGTTGTGGGCCGGTGGTGCCATTGCAATCCATGTGGCTGGGTCACTTGCGATGACATTATTGGGCATGGCGACCATGAGCTTTTTGCAGCGGAGTTAATTCCGGCGTACCTGAGGAGGTGCATATGCAAGGCTATAAATTAACTTTTTTCACTCAGCAGGATCGCACAATTCACGGCCAAACGCTGGCACAGTGGATCTTGCAGCAGTCACAACGGATAGGGATCCGCGGCGCAACACTCACTGCCGGCAGCGAAGGATTTGGTCATGATCAAAAATTACACTCGATCCATTTCTTTGATCTTGCCGAGCAGCCGTTACAGGTGACAATGGCTGTTACCCGGGAAGAATCCGATAAGATCTTTGCATTATTGAAACAAGAAAAACTGAATATCTTTTATACCAAGGCTGCAATTGAATTTGGTATGACGCTTGAAAACTGAAAAAGAAAGGGCGCCATCCTGAGCGCCCAAAAAACATCCGATTTACATTTGCTGTTTGCCATCGCCCCATCCAAGGAGCGAAAAAATATGTCATTCCAACTTATCTATCCCTAAGTATTTTAGCACAATTCGCTCATATCCTGGTTCTGTATCGCCCACTTGCATCTTGTGCAGGAAGTATTTTTCAAAAGCAACTTTTGCCAGATGCACCCATTTTCCTTTTTTAAACCAGGCAACATTTCGAGGCGGTATTTGCGGCATTGCTACGAATGCAGCGCCCGTATCACCCATATCTGCCAGACAAATCGCATTCCAGGTCGCTTTGGCGGTTGGTACCTGACCGTCAAGTTCTTGCTTGATATTGGCGGTGATCGCTCTGACCATGGATTCGATCATATAACCAGTTTTTGGTACACCGGTCGGTACAGGTGTTGGTTTCGGTGGTGCAATCGCAATACAGACCCCAGCGGAATAAATAGAAGGATATTTCGGATTTCGTTGTTGAGCATCCACGACCACAAATCCACGCGGATTCACGAGCCCTTCAATACCACGGAGTGGTTTGATACCACGGAAAGCCGGTAACATCATGCTGTGTTTGTAAGGGAGTGTATGGTGTTTTTTGATGTTGCCATCATCATCCAGCTCGTCCACTTCCATTTTTCCATCGGCAATACCAACCACTTTTGCATTGCAGATCCAGCTAATATCACGCTGGCGAAGCTCTGATTCAAGCATGCCTTTTGAATCACCGACGCCATTCAACCCTAAATGACCAATATAAGGTTCACTGGTTACATATGTCATTGGCACAGATTTACGAACTTTTTTATCCCGCAAGTGTTTATCGAGAATAAACGCGTATTCATAAGCGGGACCAAAACAGGATGCACCAGGCATTGCACCGACAATGACAGGACCGGGCGCTTCGATCAAAGCGTTCACACTGTCCCTGCAATGTTCGGCATGACTGAGCGTACAAACACTGACTGTGCCGCCCGCGTCAGGACCTGCGCCGGGAATTTCATCAAATGCCAATTCAGGTCCGGTACAAAGCACCAGAAAATCATAATGAAGGGACTGACCATCCATTAGTTGAATTTTTTTTGCTTCCGGATCCAGTTTTTCAAGACCAGCACAAACAAAACGAATGCCTTTTTTACTGACATAAGGTTCAATCGGGATTGATGTATCTTTGCGTTCTCGCCAGGTAACGGCGATCCAGGGATTGGAAGGGGTAAATTCGAAATCCGGTTTGTCATTCACCAGTACTACTTCATGCTCTTTACCTAATTCTGCCTTTATTTCATAGGCCGCAGACATCCCTCCCAGACCGGCGCCCACTACGATAATTGTTGCCATAAGCAACCTCCATCATGTTAAGAAGCCAGGTACCGATCGCTGGTAGTTGATGAAAATCCTTTTTCTGACTGGCCTTATTCGTGAAATGACATCATTGTCTTTCACTGCTGATTCAGTCTTTCAGCCCCATCATTCGGAAAAATTTTTCTGCGGGACAAAATCCGGTGAATGAGCTTTGCAGCAAATTGGCGCCGACAAAGAGCGTCAATAAAACAAACCAGGGACTTACCCAGTAAGTCAGCGCCACAGACAGCAGCACGATAGTGCCAGCAAAGGCACGAACTGCTTTATCCACTGTCATAACAACCTCCATTCATTAGATAAAACTAATTTAATAGTATTCGGTTTTTCAAATACCGCCATTCCTCTTGAAAAGAAAAGGGAACAAAGGAATATCCGTACATTAAGTGTAGATTCATACTAGACTCTAACTAGTTGCAGAATAGAAAATATTTATTATATTAGATACATCTAAATTATAAGGAGCAGGGTCATGCGACAACTACTGATTCTCCTGTCACTCTTTGTCTGCGCCAGCAGTCTTGCCTCAGAATCTGACACATCCTCATTAGATACACTCACCGTGAAACCCGTGAATGTGCCGGAATGGTTCGTGATGGATGGTCAACTCGAGCCTGTCGACAAAGGTACAGTGTCTGCGCAAACCAGTGGCAGAGTCAGTGCGATTACCGTTGATGTGAATGATGTCGTCCCGATGGGTCATTTGCTGATCGAAATCACTAACACGTCACAAACGGCCGGATTGGATCAGGCGAAAGCAGCTGTGAAAGCGGCAGAGGCACGTTTTACAGATGCGGAACGCCAACGCCAACGCATGGTGACGCTGGTAAAAGATGGTTCCATTTCCAAACGGGAATATGATGCTGCAGTCACCGCATCCGAAGCCGCTTCCAGTGCCTTGAAACAAGCAAAAGCGGAACTGGTTCAGGCCAGTGAAAATTTAGGTTACACCCGAGTCGTGGCACCTTACGCAGGGATCGTATCTAACCGTTACGTTTCGCTGGGTGAAACCGTGAATCCCGGACAGCAATTACTGAGTGGGTATGCGTTTGAACATATGCGCGTCGTCGCGTCATTACCGACTCGATATGTCGATCAATTAAAAGAAGACACCCCGTTAAAAGTGACGTTCCAGAATGGACAATCACTGATGCTGCCAACCCATGAACTGTTTCAGTTTGCCGATCCGAATAGTCACAGCTTTACGCTGCGTGCCAACCTGCCAAAACAGGATACGCCCGTCTGGAGAAATGGTGTTTGGGTGAAACTCGCGATGCCATTAGCCGAGAAACCAAAATTACTGGTGCCGGATAGTGCGGTACTACGCCATAGCGAATTATCTGCAGTTTATGTTTCCGCTGATAAAGGTTTTGTTTTGCGTCAGGTTCGCTTAGGACTCATAAGTGATGGTCAGGTGGAGATCCTTTCCGGCCTGAATGATGGTGAAAAAATTGCGAAAGATGCCTATGCCGTTATCGCCAAACAGGGAGGTCATTATGCACCCTGATCTGGGGATTTCCGGTCGCATTGCGCGTAAGTTTTTGCATTCTCCCATCACACCGCTGCTTGCATTATTAGGTTTACTGATGGGGATCGGTGCAGTACTGATCACACCAAAAGAAGAAGAGCCGCAAATCGAAGTCACGTTTGCTGATATTTATATCCCCTTCCCCGGTGCGAATCCGGAAGAAGTCGAGCAACTTGTGACAACACCAGCTGAACAAGTGCTTTCAGAAATGAAAGACATCGACACCATGTATTCTTTCTCGCAACCCGGCGGGGCGATGCTGATTGTGGCGTTTAAGGTTGGAAAACCACGCCAACAGGCATTGGTCGATCTTTATAATCAGCTTGCTTCGAATCAGGACTGGTTACCAACCGGCCTCGGCGTCGGTCAACCGCTGGTCAAACCGCGGGCCATTGATGATGTGCCGATCATGAACCTGACGCTGTGGAGCAAGCAGGCAGATATCACAGCAGAGCAATTGACGCAGGTCGCCCACGGGTTGGAGACCGAATTAAAACGCCTGCCCGGCACGCGCCAAATCAAGACGGTTGGTCGTCATGATCGAATCGTCACAGTGACGGTCGATCCTGCAAAAATGAATGCCTATGGGCTCAGCTGGCCACAGATTTCTCAGGTCTTGCAAACAGCAAATCAGCAACAGAATGCGCTCTCACTGACGCAGGATAATCAGCAAGTCAGCTTGCAGGTCGGTAACTTCCTGACCACTCCAGAAGAAGTTGGTCAGCTGATTGTCAGCACGAAAGACAATCATCCAATCTATCTGGCGGATATTGCCAGCGTGCAGGATGTCGCTGATGTTCCAACTGCCAATGTCTGGATGAGTCAGAAAGATCAGTTCTTCCCTGCTGTCACCCTGTCGATCGCCAAACAGCCAGGTGTGAACGCGGTTGATCTCAGCAAGGCAATCACCGCGCGCTTGAATCAGGTCCACAATATTCTGATCCCGCAAGGCGTTGAAGTCAGTGTCACTCGTGATTACGGTCAGACCGCCAATGAAAAAGCCAATAAGCTGATCAGTAAGCTGATTTTTGCAACGACTGCGGTTGTCTTGCTGGTTTGGCTCAGTATGGGCTGGCGGGAGTCGATCGTTGTCGGTGGCGCCATTTTACTGACCTTGTCGATTACCTTGTTCGCTTCCTGGGCGTGGGGCTTTACGCTGAACCGCATCTCGTTATTTGCACTGATTTTCTCGATCGGGATCCT
>QKFI01000321.1 GCA_003251455.1 Tolumonas sp. | reverse complement strand
AGTGAGAGATTATCTTAAATCATCCTCTTCCATAATGCCTTTTTTGCAATAGGTTATAACTAATCTGCATGAAATTGTGGTGAAAGAGGCTATATAATCCGAAATTATTAGCTAATTATTGCAATCGAAAAGGATGGTGAGCGTGGGGTCAATTCAAATACTTGATGGTGGCATGGGGCGAGAACTGAAACGGATTGGTGCACCATTTCAGCAACCGGAATGGTCTGCGTTAGCTTTGATGGAAGCTCCGGCATACGTATCTCAAGCCCACAATGCATTCATTCAGGCTGGAACAGATATTATTACGACCAATAGCTATGCGGTTGTACCATTTCACATCGGAGAAGCACGCTTCACGGAACAGGGATCTTCACTGGCACAGCTGGCAGCTAAATTAGCGAGAGAATGTGCAGATAACGCTGATCATTCGGTTGCGGTTGCGGGCTCCTTATCCCCGGTATTAGGTTCTTATCGTCCGGACTTATTCCAACTGGAAGCGGCGCTCCGCATTTACCGGATTCTGATTGATGCGCAATCGCCATTTGTCGATCACTGGTTAGCTGAAACACAAAGCTCCATTGCTGAAATCAAAGCCGTTCGTCAGGCATTAGGTGATGACGAAAAACCATTGTGGGTTTCATTTACACTGGATGATGAGCCGAAAGATGGTAAAGCGCTGTTACGTTCTGAAGAAACGGTGACTGACGCGGTTGCTGCGGCGATCGAACTTAATGTCGCTGCAATTTTGTTTAACTGCAGTCAGCCTGAAGTGATGACCAATGCTGTACGGGATGCCGTTGCTGAAATTAAGCGACAAGGTAAATCGATCCCTGTTGGTGTCTACGCGAATGCCTTCCCGGCGCAATCAAAAGAAGCAGAAGCGAATGCCGAATTGGATGAGATCCGTGCGGATTTAGACCCTGCAGCTTATTTACGATGGGCCGAGATCTGGATTCAGGAAGGTGCATCCATTATTGGTGGCTGCTGTGGTATTACGCCGGAACATATTCAGGCGTTAGCGACTCACCTAAAATAATCACTCAGGCAGAGGCCATCAGGCCTCTGTTTTAACTGGCCTGTGTTAATTCTTGACGCTCTGAAAGTGCAGGGAAACATTTCATCCATAGCAGCACGACCATGAGCGTACCTAGACCGCCAATCACTACGGCAGGTACCGCGCCCCACCAAGCTGCTGTAATCCCGGATTCAAACTCACCTAACTGATTCGATGCGCCAATGAAGATTGAATTCACCGCGCTAACGCGTCCTCGCATTGCGTCTGGGGTTTCTAATTGGATCAATGACGAACGAATTACGACACTGATCATATCGGATGCACCCAGCACGAAAAGCGCAGCGAATGACAAGAAAAAGGATTCAGAAAGGCCAAATACAATCGTCGCGAAGCCAAAGGTAGCGACAGCGCCAAACATCAACTTACCTGCATTCTTCTTAATGACATAACGCGTTAATACCAGAGACATTAAGACCGCACCCACGGAAGGTGCTGCACGTAACAACCCAAGTCCCCATGGGCCTGTATGCAGAATGTCTTTGGCAAAAATAGGTAATAACGCCGTGGCGCCACCCAGTAACACAGAAAATAGATCCAGAGAGATTGCACCTAATACAACAGGGTTATGCCGGATGTAGCTAAACCCGGCAAATACAGAACGAAATGTTGGCGGTTCCCGATGAATTTGTTTTTCCGGCTTAGGAATCAATGACATGGCAATGCTGGAAAGCAGAAAGAAAATACTACTGCACCAGTAGACCATATCTGAATGTAATGCATAGAGAAAACCGCCCACGGCCGGGCCGATAATCACAGACGCTTCTCGCAGGGAGCTATTCAGTGCCAAAGCCCGTGGTAAGAAAGAGATATCCACTAAGCTCGGAAGCAGCGCTTGTTGTGCTGGTGACTCAAATGCTTTTGTTGCACCGAGGAGAAAAGCACAGGCGTAAATGATGTGTACCGAGATCCAGCCTTGCCAGTTGGCAAATGCGAGTAAGCCAACCAATATACATTGTATCAGTCGCGTCGTGATGACAATGAAACGACGGTCATAACGGTCAGCCACATGACCGACAACCAGCGTCAGCAACAGTTGTGGGGAAAACTGAATTAAGCCAATTAACCCCAAATTCATGGCGCTGTTTGTCAAATCATAAACCTGCCAGCCAACAGCGACGACTAACATTTGATAGGCGAAAGATGAGAGCGTCATGCTACTCATAAAACGAACAAAAACAGGATGTTTCAGAGAACCCGCGGAAGTCATAAAACACTCAGAATCAGGAGAGGAGAGTGTTTATCCTACACGCGGATTTAGGGCGCGCCAATGGATTCGTTACGGGTAACTTACGTCCGGTATAAGACTTTAATGATGTGAAAACCAAAGCGCGTTTTGACCGGACCAATCGGAGTTAATAATTCACCAGAGAACACAGCTTTATCAAAGGTCGACACCATATCCCCTTTGTTAAATTCACCTAAGTCGCCACCACGCTTTTTCGATGGACAAATGGAGTGTTTTTTTGCGAGTTGCTGAAAATTGGCACCTTCTTCCAGCTGTTTCAGTATTTTTTTTGCTTCAGCTTCGGTCTTTACCAAAATGTGCAGTGCTGCGGCTTTACGTGCCATCTCTGTGATTCCTGATGCCTGTTGAATGGGGCGCTGATTATAGCGAACCTGAAGGTGAGCGCCAGTAAAGGTGCGGTCTACCCGCACCTTCATGCGAGGTTTATTGCAACGTGATCCAATTGTCGCTACTAAACTCGAGCTGCAGCAGTGTGGTTTCGTCCGGTGTCGCTTCCAGTGCGACAGGTCTGGCAGGATATGACGTCGCATCATGCATCAGAATATCCACACTTCCCGGAGTTTGAGACGACGGAGTAATTAAGTCATACCAGCCATTATGGGCTGTCGGAGATACCATCACCGCATGACTGAATCCTTCCAGATGACCAACTTGTTGGTATTGTCCTGCGTTTCCTTGAAGAACCAACCAGTTACAGCCCGTTTGATCACACCAGTTTAACTGGACGATCGCATCTAACTGACCATCACCATTGAGATCAGCCTTGGCATAACGGTATTGGGTACCACTGATATTAGCGTTGTTGTTCTGTAAGAATTGTTTCACGACAGTGTCAATGGCCATGTCTGGCTGAACGGAGGACTGGAGTACACCGGCTGAAAATCCAGCCATTGGCATGGTGGTTGTGTCCGTATCTGTCGTATTCGTTGGAACGGCCGAAGAGGCTCCAGTTATGATCGTTTCATTTTCTGCAAAGCTATTTGCAGACATAGCGTTCTCTGGCGCTGGTGGTGTTGCAATCATGACTGCGCCATTACTTGTTATTGCCGGTGTTGCTGTCATCGTTGTCGTGCTGTCTGCCGTTGCATCTGATGCAGTTAACACAAGCGGGGTGGTAAAGTAAGCTTTGCCTGCGGATAACTCACGATATTCTGCGTGCAGTGTTTTATCCTGCCAGGTAAAGGGGATTGTTTCACTGGTATCTAATCCCATCCGTTTATTAAACATAACGCGGATCGTGTCGTTTTTCGCACTTTGCCAGACTCCGACATAATTCACTTCCGGTCCGATATCCCTTTTGTAATTCATTTTTGCAACAAAATTAGGTACCAGCGTCAGTGTGATATCTGACTTTTCAAGTTCGCTGCGGCCAACCCAAGTCTGTGCCGGTTTGGGCTGGGATACTGATTGGCCCTGTTCACCACAGCCGTTTAGAACTTGTCCATCATCCAATTTGAGTGTTGTCTGATACCCTGCAAATCCTGCTTGATTGTTTTCCTGACAAAATGCGCTACTGATCTGCAAAGTCGCATTTTTTCCGCTTTCCGAATGCAATTCTATTTGCAAGGCTTGATCTGCCGGCGTTGTGACATCAGTGACCTGATAACTATCTACACCATCTTGTGTCGTCAGTGCGCCTTGGTCATTCTCGATAATCAGTGACCAGAATGGTTGATCACTTCCGGTTTTAAATTGATAGCTTTGGTTTTGTGTGTTCTGACAAAGGCTCAGATCAGGTGTAATTCGAGAAGGTTGCAACAACTGTAAACGGAAAGCATCGCCTCGGTTTGCGCCCATGGCTAACTGACCACTGACACTGGCCTGAAATTCTTCTGGTGAGCCCATGTTTCGCCATTGCTGCCAGAAGGTATCATCGGCTTCAAATTGAAATGCTTCCTGACTACCACAAGGGGTAAAGGTTGCCTGTGCATTTTCTTTTTTATGGATGGTGCCGATAAACAGCGGCGCTAATTTTGCCTGCAGCATTGATGGCTGTGCAGTTTCACCAGCAGCGGTTTGTGGGGATGAAGTAGTTTGATGGACCGTAGTTGTATTACATCCGGCGAGAGAAATGAAAAGACCGGACAAAATATAACGTAACAGCGACATAACGCGCTCCGTAGTTGCCTATTTTGTCCAGTCTAAACGATTTTGAGTGATTATTCGCGGCTCAGTCGGGTTAAATCACCGCATCTTCCATCAATAACCGATGTAAATACTCTGCAACACCGTCTTCATCATTGATACCTGCACGAGGTAAATCGGGCAGAGCCATTTTCAGCCGATCATGCGCATTGCCCATGACAACCCCATGACCAACAATCGACAACATTTCGTAGTCATTCATCCCATCGCCAAACGCAATCGCAGCGTCTAACGGAACATTGTTTTGTTCCAGAATCGAAGTAATCGCTGCGCCTTTATTAACACCGAATGCCATTACTTCCAGACAGTCTGGTAGAGAAAATGCAATACTGAGTGTTTCACCAAACTTTTCGAGTAGGGTGTTTTCGAGTTCAAGCAATGATTCGTGCTCCGCAATGAAGAAGAATTTATTGATTGAACTTTTGTCCAACGTCACCAAATCAGTATGAATATAACTAAACCCGGTTTCTTTATGGTACTCGAGGTATTCCGGCATTTCTTTATTGGAGTACCAGGCATCAGGTGTATAGACATTGACCGCAATTTCCGGATCAGGCAGTGGTAACTCGGATATTAGCTGTGCAATATCTTCCGGAATGGTGCGGTTATAGATGATCTGATCCTGTTTATCGGTCACCACTGCGCCATTGGACGTAACCAGGTAGATTTCGAGGCCTAGCGCATCACGAATGGCTTTGACATCAATATGATGACGGCCGGTCGCGACTACAAATTTAGTCCCCAACTCGACCATCTTGCGAAGTGTTTTTCGTGTGCGGGGAGATACCTGATGCTGAGTGTTTAGTAACGTACCATCCAGATCAGAAATTACGACTTTGTACATGCAGAAGCCTCATACAACGATAAGAAAGCGGGTAGGCGGGCTAAGTATAGCCAATGAATATTAAACATTCAGTATCAGTATCTTGACGATATGTTTCTTTCGAATGAACGATGTGCAGATGAAATTGATGACTTACGAATTTTCCCACTTCGTTGGATGCAGTTGCATTTTTTGCCACCAGGTTTCATTGGCCAGGATCTCTCCTTGTTCACCAATGGCAGGATAATCCAGTGATTTTGACTGGCAAAATGCAGCTAGGCGTGGATAACCGCCTTCAAACAACAGTCGTTGCTGTTCTTCAAACGATAAAAGACAACCGCGCTGATAAAAACCAGCCGCCTGTCGTTGACGTTGCGCTTCGTATAACACGAGCGCACTCGCAACGGATACATTCAGTGACTGCGCCATTCCAACCATGGGAATGATAATGTCCTGATCAGCCATTTCCAATGCTGTTTGGCTAATCCCGTGTTTTTCAGCACCAAAAATAATTGCGGTAGGGCGGGTATAATCAATCTCACGAAAATCCACCGCTCTTGGCGAGAGATGCGTCGCTAAGATCTGCATCCCTTTTACTCTGAGTACCGACATGGCATCTTGAATTGAATCATACTGATGCAGGTTAACCCAGTTCTGACTGCCTTTGGCTGCCCGGAAATTCTCACGCATGGCTGGTGGCCAGACTGCATGCACATCAGGAATACCCACAGCATCGCAAGTACGGATGATCGCTGCAACATTATGGGCTTTGTTGACTTCTTCCAGACATACCGTCAAATCCGGCTGCCGTAACGCCATCATTTGCCGGATACGGGCCAAACGTTCCGGATTCATGCGTCTGAATCTTTACTGCGTAATTTGCTGGTGGTCCGGTTGATGCGAAGCACATCCGGCATGACCCGGATTTTGCGCATGATGTCGGCAAGGTGGACTCGATGTTTTGCCGTGATCAGCAGGTTGACCTGATACACTCGCGCGTCTTTTTCTTCCGTGCTGATCCCATGGATGTT
>QKFI01000171.1 GCA_003251455.1 Tolumonas sp. | reverse complement strand
CAACCCACCAAAATCCTTCCATGAAGCGATCCAGTTTGTTTGGTTCACACAATTAGGTGGCATCATTTCCGAAAATCCGCTGGCGCTGAATCCAGGTCGATTCGATCAATATATGTACCCATATTATCAGCAGGATATTGCGACTGGCATCATGACGAAAGATCAGGCGCGCGAGATGATTCAGGCACTTTGGTTGAAATTCTCTGAATGGGTTTGGACTATTTCTGCGAATACAACTGGCTATTTTGCTGGTTACAACCAATTCCAGAACTTAACTGTTGGCGGCAAAACGCGTGATGGTGACGATGCGACCAATGAATTGACCTACTTATGCCTTGAAGCAACCAATGATGTGAAAACACATCAGCCAGGCTTAAGTGTGCGTGTTCATGCCGACTGTCCGCCGGAGTTTATGAATGCAGTGACAGATCTCGTCAGTACAGGTACAGGCTTCCCCGCGATTCATAATGATCAGGCTGGAACACAAATGTTGTTGCAAGCCGGTTACGAAGCAGAAGATGCGCGTGACTGGAATAACTGTGGCTGTGTCGTGCCTCATTTCCGTAAAACAGGGGAGTGGACGTCTGCAGTCAACGTGAACTTTGTGGCTGCCTTTGAATATGCAATGAACCATGGGAAAAGCCGTCTGACCGGTGAAACCATGGGGTTGGAAACGCCAGATGTTTATCAGAGCTATCAGGAAGTCGAAGAAGCAACTTTGTCGCAGATTGGCAATCTGATCCATCACTCGATTATCTCGACGCTGGTGGCACAAAAACTTCACTCACAGATGGTGCCGCGTCCGTTCTTATCGACCTGTATCGAAAAATGTATCGAGACAGGTGTCGACCTTTCGCAAGGGGGCGCGAAATATAATGTTGGTCCTGTCTTAACCGGTATCGGTTTAGCGGTCGTTGCGAACTCTTTGGCAGTAATCAAGAAGCTGGTATTTGAAGATAAAGTCGTGTCTTTGGATGAACTCAACAAGGCACTCGATGCTAACTGGCAAGGTTATGAATCCCTGCGAGCAAAAGCATTGGATGTACCGAAATATGGTAATGACGATGACTATGTTGATTCAATAGCCCGAACTATTGCCAATTATTACTACCGCAAAACCCGTGAGTATCGCGATATTTTCGGTTCACGTTTTAACACGGCATTTATGGGGATCTCGAACTATATTCCAACCGGAAGAATTGTCGGTGCAACGCCTTGTGGCCGCCTGGCACGACAGCCAATTACCGAAGGGGTTTCACCATTTGCTGGCTCTGATGTGCGCAGCCCGCTGGCGGCAATGCGTTCGAGTGCGAAGATGAACCACGATGTGCATACGGGCGGAACTTTGCTGAATTTACGTTTGAGTGAAGATGTGGTGAGTACACCGAAAGGTCGTCGCGATCTAGGCAATATTATTCGAGCGTACTTCTCACTGGGTGCATTCCACGTTCAGTTCAATACGCTTTCTACTGAAACGTTACGTAAGGCGCAGAAAGATCCGGATCAATATCGCGATCTGTTGGTTCGCGTTGCTGGCTACAGCACGCAATTCGTGAATCTGTCGCCAGAGATGCAGGAGGCAATTATTGCACGTTCAGCACATGGTTCCTGCGTGTAATGGATGGTTCA
>QKFI01000193.1 GCA_003251455.1 Tolumonas sp. | reverse complement strand
GCACACCATTGATGAATATTACAATGCGGCGTTACTGAAAGAAGCTGGGTATCCGGTGGATGTGCCTCGTTATCAGTGCGGTGAACCCGGACGGCAGATCCTCTTTTATCAAAAACGAAATGATCGTCGGTTAGCGGATGTATGTCGAACCATAGAGTTGTCATCTGACGCTCAATTGGCAGAAGATGTGATAACCGCTCAGCAAGCTGCAGACAAATTAGCCTATGATTGTGCTGTTCGTTCGTTCCAAACTGGCAATGAAGCGTTGATTGCCAAAGAGCCAATTCACCAATTGTTTTATCATCGCTTGGTTGATGAAGGTGTTTGGCCCGGTTTTGAAGGGCGCGTGCAACGTTTCTATGCGGGCAAAATATTTCAACTTGGCGATATTTCGTTGGATTGGGACACCCTGATGCAAGCGCAATGGAATATCAACGGTGAAACCTATCCGGTGACAATTCAGCAATTACTGACGCAGTCAGCTGATTTACTGGATCCCAAGAATCTGGCACAGCAGGGCGTGATTTGTGCGCATGGTGATGCCCATAATGCCAATGTCTGGTTTGAGCAACCACAGAGTGAATCGCCAAAATTGGTTTACTTTGACCCAGCCTTTGCCGGCAGACAAATTCCTGCATTACTGGCTGAAGTGAAGGCGACCTTTCATAACATTTTTGCGCATCCATTCTGGTTATATGAACCCGATATAGCGGCGGAGAAATATCAGATACAGGTCCGTTATGAGCAAGGCGTTATCTTCGTTGAACATAACTGGCAGTTATCCGAATTACGGCATGCTTTTCTTGAATCGAAGGGGACGTATTACTGGCGGCCTTTGCTGAAGTTTTTAAAAGAACAGCATTTGTTACCTGAAAACTGGCAGCAAGTTATTCGCTGCGGTTTGTTCTGTTGTCCAACGTTGGTGATGCCTTTGATCGCAGGAACATCTCATAATCCGGTCAGTTCCGCTTTAGGCTGGTCGATAGCGGTGATGCTGGGTAGCGGTAATGAAAAACAGGATGATTTATTCAGTTGTTGGCTGGATAACTTGCTCCCGTAATCGTGACTTTTAAATGATGTGAGTATCACATCATTTTTTTAATTGCAAACCTGTATATACAGGTATATCGTATTTGTAATTTCTGACGAGAGTAGAGTACAACAATGACTGAACAGACTAAATATCGCGATACCGTTATTCGCGCGCCTCGTGGCACAGAACTGAACGCAAAAAGCTGGCTGACAGAAGCACCACTGCGTATGTTGATGAACAACCTGGACCCTGAAGTTGCAGAAAATCCGAAGGAACTGGTTGTATATGGTGGTATTGGTCGTGCAGCGCGTAACTGGGCATGCTTTGACAAGATTGTTGAAACTTTAAAACAACTCGAAAAAGACGAAACCCTGCTGGTGCAATCAGGTAAACCGGTAGGCGTATTTAAAACGCATGAAAACGCACCGCGTGTGCTGATCGCAAACTCTAATCTGGTTGGTTCCACACTGGGCAACATGGGAACATTTCAACGAGCTGGATGCGAAAGGTTTAGCGATGTATGGCCAGATGACTGCAGGAAGCTGGATTTACATCGGTGCTCAAGGCATCGTACAGGGGACTTACGAAACCTTCGTTGAAGCCGGTCGTCAGCATTATGACAGCATTATGATGGCAACTTAAGAGGTCGTTGGGTTCTGACGGCTGGTTTAGGTGGCATGGGTGGTGCACAACCACTGGCAGCTGCTTTAGCTGGCGCATCATCTCTGAACATCGAATGCCAACAGAGCCGTATCGATTTCCGTCTGCAGACTGGCTATGTGGATGAACAAGCTAAGGATTTAGAAGATGCGATCGAGCGTATTCAAAAATATTGCGCTGAAGGCAAAGCAATCTCTGTTGCGCTGTTAGGCAATGCAGCAGATATTCTGCCAGAGCTCGTTCGTCGTGGTATCAAACCAGATTTATTGACTGACCAAACCAGCGCACATGATCCATTGAACGGATATCTGCCACAAGGCTGGAGCTGGGAAGAGTACAAAGTAAACGCGAAAACTGATCCGGAAGGGACAGTAAAAGCAGCGAAAGCCTCAATGGCTGTGCACGTTCAGGCGATGCTGGATTTCCAGAAAATGGGCGTTCCTACGTTCGATTACGGCAACAACATCCGTCAGATGGCATTTGAAGAAGGCGTGAAAAACGCATTCGATTTCCCTGGCTTCGTTCCGGCTTATATCCGTTCCGTTCCGTTGGGCTGCTTTATCTGGTGATCCGGAAGATATCTATAAAACCGATGCGAAAGTGAAAGAACTGATCCCTGATGATGAACATCTGCATCACTGGTTGGATATGGCAAAAGAACGCATTCACTTCCAGGGCTTACCTGCTCGTATCTGCTGGGTTGGTTTAGGTGATCGCGCAAAATTAGGTTTGGCATTTAATGAAATGGTTCGTAGCGGCGAGCTGAAAGCGCCGATTGTTATTGGTCGTGACCATCTGGATTCAGGGTCTGTTGCGAGCCCGAACCGTGAAACTGAAAGTATGCGTGATGGTTCTGATGCTGTGTCTGATTGGCCATTACTGAATGCATTACTGAATACTGCTGGTGGTGCAACATGGGTATCGCTGCATCACGGTGGTGGTGTCGGTATGGGCTTCTCACAACATGCAGGTATGGTAATTGTGTGCGATGGTACGGATGAAGCAGCTGCACGTATTGCGCGTGTGCTTCATAATGACCCAGCTACAGGCGTCATGCGTCATGCGGATGCCGGTTATGACATCGCCATCCAATGTGCGAAGGAAAAAGGCCTGAACCTTCCGATGATCGACTAAGAGGCAAATCAGACGAATGAAAACCATCTGGGAAAACGGTCGTTTTCTGACAATGAAGGCGGGGATCTATTCCCCGTTGTTAAATGGTGCGCTGGTCTCAGAGAATGGCAACATTCTCTGGTTGGGGGAGTCTGCTGATTGTCCCGATTTTCCGGATGCACAAATCGTCGATTTACAACAAGCCTGGGTCACTCCGGGCTTTGTTGATTGTCACACGCATTTGGTTTTTGGCAGTGAGCGCAGTAAAGAATTTGAAATGCGGCTGCAGGGGAAAACCTATGCAGAAATAGCCGCTGCTGGTGGCGGGATCGTCAGCACTGTCAATGCAACCCGAACGCTCGATGAAGCAACCTTGTATGCACAAGCGTTGAACCGGCTCCAGCGCTTGGCAGAAGATGGCGTCACGACAATCGATCGATAACGAGCTAAAAATGCTGCGCGTGATCCACCAGCTTAAAGAAACCAGTACGGTCGGAATTCAAACCACAGCTTTATTGGCTCATGCTTTGCCGGTCGAATTTAAAGATCGCCAGCAAGACTATGTCGATTATCTCTGCCATGAAGTGTTGCCAGCAATGGCTGCGGTGGGTGGTATTGATGCGGTGGATGCATTCTGTGAACACCTTGCATTTACTCCTGCACAAATCGCACAGCTATTTGATGTGGCGAAAGCATTAAAATTACCCGTCAAATTGCATGCAGAACAACTAAGTCATTTTGGTGGCACGCAAGTGGCCGCCCGTTATCATGCGTTATC
>QKFI01000387.1 GCA_003251455.1 Tolumonas sp. | reverse complement strand
CGATCTGAAATATGGTAAAGGCGTCAAGGTGGACGCAGCAAACAACACACAGGGTATGCTGTACGCCTTGGGCGCAATTGCGGATTACGGTGACCTGTTTGCCTTTGATAAAATTCAGATCACCATTGTGCAACCGCGGTTAGATCATATCGACGAATGGGAAATCTCCCTACCCGATCTGCTGAAATGGGGCGAGTGGGTACGGCAAAGGGCAGAGCTTGCTTTGTCTGATAACGCTGAACGCTCACCTGGTGAAAAACAGTGTCAGTGGTGCAAAGCCAAAGCCGTCTGTCCGAAGCTAAAAGCACACACTGAAAAACTGATCTTGTCTGACTTTGACGATCTCGAATTGACATCGCCTGAGCGACTAACTGACGCGCAACTACGCGAAGCGCTGGAAAACAAAAAGTTGATCTGCGGATGGCTTGATGCTGTTGAGTCCTATGTCACCAACAAACTTGAAGCTGGCGAGCACTTTGACGGCTTTAAGCTGGTGGCCGGACGCTCATTGCGGCAGTGGATAAACGAAGACGCCGCCGCCGAAATACTACAAACCGAGCTAGACGAAAAAGCGTTTACTAAAAAACTGATTTCTCCTGCACAGGCAGAAAAAGCACTAGGCAAGAAACGCGCTGACGTTTTAACAGATCTAATTTGTAAGCCGGAAGGCAAACCGACATTAGCACCAGAAAGCGATCCACGTCCGGCGATGAACATTACACAAAATGATTTTGATTGCTTGACAATTGACGAATAATAAGCGATACTTATATCGTCAATTCAGACAATAAACGTTAAATCTAAAAGGAAACTGTAAAATGGCTAAAATTAAACTGCAAGGCGTTCGCTTATCTTTCCCTTCCCTGTTCCGTAAAGCGGTATTTCAGGGCGAGGAAACAAAGTACGAAGCGACGCTGTTATTAGACAAAGAAAAACATGCTGATACCATCGCTGAAATTAACGAAGCGATCAAAAAAGGTATCGCGGATAACTTCAAAGGCGCGAAGATCCCCGCTGACAAGATCTGCTTCAAAGACGGTGATACTATCGACTACGACGGTTACGCGGGGTGCATGTCGATCAAAGCGGCGAACAACAAACGCCCGATGGTGATTGATCGCGACAAGTCGCCACTGACCGAAGACGACAACAAGATCTACGCTGGCTGTTACGTTAATGCCGTGATCGAGTTGTGGTTCCAGAATAACGGTTTCGGTAAACGTGTGAACGCGAATCTTTTAGGTGTTCAGTTCCTGAAAGACGGTGAACCGTTCGGTGATAACGCCGGAGCCAGTGCGGACGATTTTGACGCATTCGGTGACGATGACGAAGAATTCTTTGTCTAAGCAATACGATTTAAAACAAGCCGCTTTCGAGCGGCTTTTCTATCCCATTTTTAGAGGTCACTCCTCATGTTATTTTTAGATATTGAGTGCTACTCGAATTATTTCTTGATCTCCTTCCTGCACCATAAAACCGGTAAAGTTGCCGCGTTTGAACTCCACGATACCCAACCGCTACAAATCGACGGCGTTAAAAAGCTGATGAACAACTACACGACCGTGAGTTTTAACGGTCTGAGTTATGACTTACCGATGATCGCTGCTGCGTTAAAAGGCTTCAGCAATGCACGATTAAAAGCGCTGTCGGATTCGATCATCAAAAGCAATTTACCATCATGGCGCGTATGTAAAGAGCATAATATTTTTGTGCCGAAGAGTTGGGATCACATCGACTTGATCGAAGTGGCTCCAGGTCAGGCGTCGCTTAAAATTTACGGCGGACGGATGAACGCGCCGAAGATGCAAGATTTGCCACTGGAACCTGACGCGATTATTCAGCCGGAGCAATTCGAGCTGATGCGGGAATACTGCGCTAACGATTTGCGCACCACTCAAATGCTGTATGAGAAACTCTCTCAGCAGATCGCGTTACGTCAATCGATGTCTGAACAATACGGTGTCGATTTACGGAGCAAGTCCGATGCGCAGATTGCAGAAACGGTGATCAAGTCGGAACTGACAAAGTTAACTGGCAACGAGTACCGCGCTGAACAGTATCCCGACAACGCTGTTTTTCATTATCACGATCCTCAGTTTATCGAGTATCGAAGCCCAACGCTGAAAACCATATTTGATCGGATCGTCGCTACTGAGTTCACACTGGGTGGTAACGGTTCAATCGCCATGCCCGACTGGTTGAAAGATACCAAGATCAAGATCGGGAAAACGGATTATCAAATGGGGATCGGTGGCCTGCACAGTTGCGAGAAATCACAGTACGTTGTCGCAGACGAAAACACTGTGCTACGCGATGCGGATGTTGCGTCCTACTACCCTAGCATAATTTTACAGCAGAAACTTTCACCGAAAGCGATGGGTAAAGATTTTATAACCATTTACCAATCTATTGTTAGCCGCCGTATTGAGGCGAAACATCGCGGGGATAAGGTCACGGCCGACACACTAAAGATCTGCGTTAACGGTTCGTTTGGTAAACTCGGCAGCAAATACAGCGCTCTCTATGCGCCGGAACTGCTGATCCAGACTACGCTAACCGGTCAACTGGCGCTGCTGATGTTGATAGAGAAGCTCGAAGAAAACGGAATTTCGGTTATTAGTGCTAACACGGACGGTATTGTCTCAGCGATACCGAAAGATAAAGAGCGGGTTTACAACGAGATCTGTTTTGATTGGATGCTGACCACCAGCTACGAGTTGGAGTTTACGGATTATAAAGCGGTTGCCAGTCGTGATGTGAATAACTACATCGCCGTAAAGACCGACGGTAAGATCAAGCGCAAAGGCGTTTTTGCTGAAACCGGATTGAGTAAAAACCCCGACGCCACGATCATCTTTGAAGCTGTCGCGGAATGTGTCGCCAATGGCGCGCCAATCGAACAAACGATCAAGCAATGCAAAGATATTGCCAAGTTTGTCAAAGTTCGCCGCGTGCAAGGCGGAGCGGTTTGGCGCGATGTTATTTTAGGTAAAGCGGTACGCTTTTATTACTCCAGTGAAGTGAATAACGATGAGTGTATTCGTTACGCGAAAAACAGTAATAAAGTACCGAAGTCGAACGGTGCGCGACCATTAATGGATCTACCTGATGTTTTCCCGTCCGATGTGAACTATCAGGTTTACATTGACGAAGCCAATTCACTGCTAAAAGAGGTTGGTTATGCTTGAACGCGACATTGAGAAAGCACTGGTGAAGCGCATCAAAGCACTGGGCGGACTGTGTGAGAAGTTCGTAAGCCCATCCAACATTGGCGTACCCGATCGCATCGTAACGCTACCCGGTGAAATTTTATTCGTCGAATTGAAAGCGCCGGGCAAAAAGCCAACGGCCAAACAACTAAAAGACCATGAGAAACGCCGCAGTTACGGCTGCACGGTCTTGGTTATCGACTCGTTAGAAGGAATTGATGATGCTTTCCCGCTCTGATTTGCACGAATATCAAAACCGCTTTGTCGAATTCATAAAAAACAAGAAACGTTGCGGTGGGTTCCTCTCAATGGGTCTAGGCAAGTCCGTTTCCAGCCTCACTGCTGTTTCGGACTTGATCGACGGTTTCACCGTTAAACGTGTTTTGGTCGTTGCCCCGTTGCGCGTCGCCAATTCGGTATGGGAACAAGAAGCCGAGAAGTGGGCACACCTGAATCATTTAAAAATCACTGTTTGCACTGGCTCTGAACGTGCCCGTATTGCGGCACTTTACTCGGATGCGGATGTGTATGTGATCAACCGTGAAAACATCGCCTGGTTGGTTGAGCACTATAAGCAGAAATGGCCGTTTGATTGTGTGGTGATCGACGAGGCGTCGAGCTTTAAAAACCCGTCCAGCCAGCGATTCAAAGCACTGAAAAAGGTTTTACCGTTTACAGAATACATGGTGTTGTTAACGGGCACCCCGTCGCCTAACGGGCTTTTAGATCTGTGGTCGCAGATCTACCTGCTCGACTTTGGTCAGGCTTTGGGCCGCACGATGACAGCGTACAAACAACGGTTTTTTGAATCGGATTTTATGGGTTACAAGTTCACGCCTCGCACCGGAGCACCGGAACAAATTCAGAACGCGATCAAGCCGTTGGTGTTGTCGATGTCAGCAGAGGACTATTTGCAGTTACCAGACCGGATCGACTTAACTGAAACCGTCGAACTGCCTGCAAAAGCGATGAGTCAATATCTCGATTTTGAGAAAACGCTCCTCGCTGAACTCGACGGCGGCGAAGAGATTGAAGCGGTTAGCGCTGCGGTATTAGCTAATAAGCTTCTGCAACTGGCGAATGGCGCGATCTATACCGACGAGAACCACAACTACACGGAAACCCATAGCGCGAAGCTCGACGCGCTCGAAGAGTTAACCGAACGAGAACCCGATGAGAATTTTCTGATCGCCTATAACTACAAAAGCGATCTGGAACGCTTGCAAAAGCGTTTTCCTGATGCGGTTGTACTCGATAAAGAAGCGGAAACGATTGCCAGATGGAATCGCGGCGAGATCAAGATGCTGTTAGCTCACCCGGCCAGTGCCTCGATGGGGCTGAACTTGCAGCAAGGCGGGTCGATCATCGTGTGGTTTGGTCTCACCTGGTCACTGGAGAACTATTTGCAGTTCAACGCCCGTCTACACCGACAAGGACAGATGAAACCTGTTCGCATTGTTCACCTGGTTGCACAGGGCACGATTGATGAACGTGTGCTAAAAGTGATCGCCGAAAAAGACTGCGTTCAAAATTCATTGCTTCACGCATTGAAACCGTGATTTACATCAAAGAATAATCACACGGCGCTGCTAATATGGCGGCGTCAATTAACCAAGGAAAAGCACAAATGACACTAACCCTAAAAGTAAAACGCCTAACAGATACCGCCAAGTTGCCGACCTACGCGCACGAAGGCGATGCCTGTTTCGACCTGTACGCCGACAGCGTGACAAGCTCACACGGTGGCACGGTATTCACTTGCACCACCGGTCTAGCAGTCGATATTCCGCAAGGATATGCGCTGATGGTTTATAGTCGATCAGGACATGGGTTCAACCACAACACGCGCTTATCGAATGCTGTAGGCGTGATCGATTCGAGCTATAAAGGTGAATTGATGGTGAAGTTAACCTGTGATCGTCAGTTAACATACCACCCGGTAGAAGGCGATCGCATTGCGCAAGCCATGCTGATTCCTGTTCCGGTTGTTACATTTGAAGAAGTCGATTCACTGTCAGATAGCGAGCGCGGAGATGGTGGATTTGGGAGTAGCGGGAAATGACAAAACCATTTGAAACTGAAGACTTCAGCGATATCAAAACGCAGTCAATGGATAAGCTGATTAAACTACGAGATCGACGCAAGCAGAACTGGCAGGAAATGCAGCAGGCTGCTTGTGATGAGTTTAAGCTGTTGCAAGAGGTTGAGGATGAGATCGATCGGAGGATTGGATTGTTATGAGCCATGTAACAGCAGGTAAAAAATCAGAAACGCCAGTCAATAAAAAGGATTTCTGGAATACCAGTGAGCTTGCAATTAATGATGCGTTAGCGTTGTGCGGAATTGATCGATTTGATGTTGACGCCTGCGCAACTTCAGAGCAAGAATCAAAGGCAAAAAACTTTATTTCACCAGATGAAGATGCCATTTCTAGCGAGTGGAATTGCGGAGTTTTAAGCGGAGTAAAAACGGTTTGGTGCAACCCGCCATTCTCGCAAAAAGAGTTATTTTTGAAGCGAGCAAAAGAGCAGTCAGAAAAACATAATTTAACCGTGTGCTGCATGATACCTTTCGAGCCTTGCACAAAGTGGTGGCGTGAGTTTGTAAGCGATAAGGCGACCTTTGTATATGTGCCAAGTGGACGTTATAATTTCATTGATGATGAAACAAAGAAGGAAGTGAAAGGCGTTAATTTCTGTTCGTGCTTTGTGGTGTTCACACCGATTTACACGAAAGAAGCTGTGATGATTAATTTTGATCGTGGATTTGCAAGCAAAAAATAGCCCTCATGAGAGGGCTTTTAAACAAGGAGTAAGCAAATGAATAACAAGGATGAAACAACCAGATGGTGTGGAGCAATTGAGTTAATGTTAGTCCTTGTTTTAGTTTGCGTCAACTAAAGTAAAATTGATTCTGAAATTCGGCGCTTAGTTAGACCGGACAAGACCTTCCCTCCGCCCTTATTCCATTTCAATATTTCTTTCTTTGCTCCTTCCCAGTCGCCAGCATTTACCTTCTTTCGCAGCGTTGAGTTTTTCAGTGCATTGATGCCTAGGTTGAATGCAAAGTCAGTTATGGCTCCGCCTCGATATCCGCTATCTAGCTCGGCGCATAATTTCAAAACACCAGGGAAGTAAATCTTCTCCAGCATCCAATCAAGAAGATCTTCCGCTTGCTCAATAGTTCCTGCCGGATCAGTTAATTGAACCTTACGGCCGTCTTTGTAAAATGTAGCCCCGTAATAAATAGTTGGAACTCCAGCAGGGCATAAATAAGGGCGCAAAAAGCACCCCTCGTATTTTCGGATCAGCGCCTTTGCTGTTTTCTTTGCTTGTTCAATATCCATTATTTACCTCGCTTTCCTAATGTGCGATCAGCAAAGTAGAAACCAAGAACGGTACAAATGAGCTCCATATCGAACGCTGCGATCAGTAAGTTATTGTGCCACACGCCAAGCACCCATAGACCGATGCAAATTGTTGCACACAGTGGGCGGATAGATTTATTCCAGCCATCAACCCATTGAATGCCTGACGGTGCTTCTGCTGCTTTAATCGCAGAGTAGAACCCGTCCGCATCAAGATTGGCGAGATCGGCAACAGATCTGACCTGAACCTCTTTTATTCCTAGTTCAGATTGAACTCGCAGTGCTTCCATGTTTTGTGCGTGGGTTTTTGCGTCAATTTCCCCCTGCAACTTCATTTTTTCAATTTCGTGCGCGTGATCTTGTTTGTTTGTGATCCATGTTGATACCTCACCCCACACCATGCGAAACACAGATCCGCCAAGGAACGAAAACAGTGCTGAAAACATATTGCCTCCGATTAAAATTTAGTCATTGGCAGTATAAACCTATTCGTAAATTACAGGCACAAAAAAGCCGCAATATGCGGCTATTTATAAATATTGGCACTTGTTATACGCATTGATCGCGTCATCAGCTTGTTAACTTGAGAAAAAATATTGTTTGGAATTATTGATGAGAAATCGTCGTCAATGCTAAGTGTTTTTGACTTAACCTCAACCCAGTCGCACCGCTTTGCCCTTTTCGCTTGTATCCCATTAAGTTTTAAATGATACCTAATTGTTGCAGGATCTACGTTATACTCCATTGATATGTTGATCGCTGTTTCTCCTGCTCTTGCTTTATCAAGTATTCGTTCTATCTGTTTTAGCGTCAGCTTTGCCGGGCCACGTGCTCTATTTTCGTTAATTCTGTCAATAACATCATTTCGACCAAGCTCTCTTAGTTTTTTTGCGGCAGTGAACCGACTGCATCCAGTTCTTTGTGCCAACTCTTCAAGGTTTATTTTTTTCTTTACGTAGTCGTTTACGTCTTTTTCGTCTAGTACAATTTTTGATTCTTTTTTCATTTGCTACTCCTTGTTTTGATTTCAAAATAATAACTCAAACATAATCACATTTAGTTGATCTAGATCACTGTTTTGTTGTCAGATGTGAATGATAATTATCTCATCGAAACGGATAGGAACAAGAAAATGAAGCAACAATACAACGCCGCCGACCACGCGCAGCACATTTACGAAACACGGCTAGATGATTTTTTTAATTACCTGGCAACGCAAAAAGTTTTACGCGAGGTGTTGTGGTGCGTTTTTGATGAAGCGAAAGAGTATAAATTCGCAGCGCAGACATCGGTTATCATTAAGCGCAACCAGTGGAAGCAACACATCTACCGATTGCTTGAAGCAGGTAACAAGCACGCATGGTTACTGCTAACTGAGTTCGCAAAGTCAGAACGCGAATCTGGCGAATTGGACATTGCAGCGAGCAAAGCCGATGATCTCTCTTGATTTGATCCGCGCAAGATACAAGCGCGGAACTCATTCAAAATTTATCACCGAAGAATCGGCGCGAGATTTTGTATCAATGATAGAAGCCGGAATGTCATTGGACTCTGTAATTGAAATAATGTCAGGTCTAAATTCAACGCATTCAGATTCAACTCTTGACGCAGTAAAGCGGCAGGATGTTATAGCAAAACTGGCAAGGAGCGAGATTGTTAGAAGATCTGCGCTATTTTGTGCATTACTTGGAGTTAAGCAGATCGTGTTGGCTGGTTTTAATGATGTGAAATTTGACACACTAAAAGCGATGAAATTATGGCTTGAGCTGAAAGGATATTCACGACTAACAAAAAGCCAGTACAGAGACTGCTATCAAGCCTGGATAGGAAAAGACAGCGTTGCAAAAGTTCAAAAAATGCCATCCGGTAAATTTTTAGTACAGGAGTTTAAAATAGTATGATCGTATCAGATAAACACGGCGAACAGTTCAGTGTATTCCGCAGCATGGATCATCAAAAGCGCACCATTTTAGTGATGGGCAAGCTGTCACCAGTTGATCCTGTTGTGCGATTAGCAATTGCAAGCGGAACAAACCCAGATTTGTGGCACATCATGGATTCTGCTGCTATCACACAAGATGACGTATTAAAATATTACGAGTTAACGAAAGTGTGATTTAGATCAATGTTTTGTTTGTGTTTATTGCTATTATTAAAACACGAAAACAAGGAGCAACAAAAATGATCACAGGAAAATTAGTTGATGCAGCAGGAAATCCACGCAAGCCGTTTATCACAGGTTACGCAACAATGAACGAAGCGTATTTAGCATTGCAGGAGTCATGGCCTGTAGTGACTGATCGCAACCATAACAGCATGACATTAGCAGACCAGCAAGGCTGCCGATTGATTTTGCAGGAGTGCAAAGCATGAATTTCACATATCTCGAACTTGCCACACTGAAATACGCAGCATCAAAGCTGCTTGAATGTGTGCATCAAATTGAAGCTGTAAATATCACTACTGGCGGGAATGATATTTTAGTTTCGCAGGAATATATTGATATGCTGCTTGATGAGGTTGATTCAGCAAGCAAGACGATCATGCAAGTAACGGCAATTAATGGAGATGGTGATGAGAAATTTATTACCTCTAATTCTGATCGTGCTGGTGATTGATTCTGCTCTGGCGTTTATGCTTTACACTGTTATGTAAAAGCCCCATTACGGGGCTTTGTCTTTTTGTCCTGCCTTGCTTTTGGCCCAGGCATATCCAAGCGCTCTAACGTATTGACTACCAAACGCCCCAACAGTCCCACCAACGAATAAATCCCACCCTTCATAGCCGAGCGCTTTCACTCCTGATCCAATTGTGAAAGTAATAGCCCCGCAGAGTAACGCCTCTACTGCAATTCGGAAAAATTTATCTTCCTCTTTGTCGCGTACAATTCGCAACACGGCCATAATGATAGACATAACAACCCCCCAAAAAGAACTATCTACCTCGCGCAACCAGTTGATCATGTCCGTAACCTCTCAAGCAAAATTTTTTCTTATATTATCATAGATTTGCACTAATTATCCGCTGCTGCGTCGTCATAGGCGTAAACATTGGCACTATAATTGACGGCCTCTACTGCAATATCGAATCGTCCAGACGGCGCGACCTTAGTCACTATCGCTGGATATCCGTATTCTGTCGATGTACCGAACAGTAAATGCGGCGGCTCTTGCGTGCCGTTTATGGTTGGCAGTGGCTCAGATCCGATAGTTGCCAGCAGGTAAAAGTCACTTACTTTAGTGCATGGAAACGGCCCTGCTATTTGTCCGTTAGCTTTGCGCCATGAAACAACATGCGATGCACCATCTTTCCATGTTAACATTTCAGATGATTGGATCAGCGCCTGGTTAACTCCTTGCGCTTGGATGCTCCACATGATTGCAGATTGCGCATAACTCGGAATGTCATCACCCAATACAGCGGTTGACCAATATTCAGAATTTAGCGCGTCCATTTCAGTGCTGAATGAATATTTTTTGCGTCGATATGCCTGAATGCAGCGCTGTCTCATTCCAAGTTGGTAGGCTTTATCGCGGGTAGTCACACCGTCAATGGTGATCTCATCAAGCTTGAATCCAGTATCAGCTGGAAGCAAGCAAAGAACAGTAGCCTCTTCCCATGTATCTTCATCAACATATGTCACACGAATTCCGTCAGACTCTTCAGGTGTCACAACTGAGAAGTTAGTCTTTAGCGCCTTGGTCATGTTTTGAGGCGTGTACATGTGTGCATTCAGCATATCGCGAGGCTCATCGCGCACAGGTTTTATCTTGCCTTGGCTGACTGTCATCTCAGAGAAGCCGACATTCAGCGCCGTGTTGATTGCATCACGAACTACGACATTAGAATCATAGATGTATTTGAAAGTATCACCGCGAGCCTTCCAGATCGCATCGAGTCGAATTAACTCTGCAATATCAATCTGATCGTCGCCATAGCCAACAGAGTGCGCGATATAACGAACTACTGGCGCAATGTCATTTGTAGGGTGTAGTGTTGTGGTAAATGCGCCATCTTGCACGATTTGCAGCTTGCGTTGCGGCACCACATTGATCTTGTTTTCAGTCTGCGATGCTATGGTATCAGATCCTGTTAGCGTTAAGGCTAATGTAGTGATTCCAGCGTAACTTGTCGGTGTTGGGAGTAGCGATTTAAGCCCAAACCAATTGATCGTATCCATTGAATCTGTTGCGGTGTCTTCTGCCCCGATGCGGCGTACGCGCATTTCATAGCGTCCATTTGCGATCACTTGCTGTGGTGACCAGCCAAGCTGATCGCGCGATGCTCCGGCGATGGTATAGTAAGAATCAATAAGCGGATCTGTTTCACCAACCAAGCGGATCTGATATTGAATCTGCCGAGATCTGCCTTCTATGCTGCCGCTGCTGTTAATTTTACCGAAACCGTTAGGCGTGGTTAAGTCCCACTCTATCAGCGATGTTGTTTCACCAGACGGGCAAACAGGAAACCACCCAAGCCAACCTCCAACTACGGAGGATGCGTCTAGTTCGATCGTGGCATTGGTGATTGTTCCTGTATTTTGAAATCCAGTCCATGTTGAATCTACCGTCACGCCGTCAGTCAGTAGGCGAGTGAATGAAAACCCAACAAGAATATTGTCAGTCCCTGATAGTTCAGTTATTAGTGATGATATTGAATAAAGAGTTCCTTCTTTTTGAATGTCACCAGTGAATGACCCGATAGTTAATGCGCTCGCTGGAAACCATCCGGTAGTTGAGACGCCGTTAACAACGCGAGTATCCCACACGTCTAGCGTCATTTGATCTAGCGCTGTACCCACTCCGGATGTGTAGCTGAAAATTCGATATGAGCCGTTATTTGCTGATGCGCCTGAAATGGTTATTGTGTCATTGGTTGCTAGTGACAGCTTGCTGAATTCACCACTTACAATGTCACGATATGGACTAACTGCATTATTTGTTACAGTAAATGGAATGTTTGGAGTGGTGATAGATACTTTATTGCCAACCTCCCAATCAGATGGCGGAGATCCACTGCCGATAGGAATGGTAATTTGCTGGCCTGAGATCACGTATTGAGATCCGCTCATGTATTTTGTGCCATAAGCACCAGCCGTTAGCCTTAATCCAGATGATGAGTCTGTGTAGCCAACCTCTGGCGCGTTGTACCAGCACTTGTGAGCTTGGTGTGATGATATGTTAACGCCAGGATCGAATAGTGAGTAATTAAGAAATTCACCAAATGTACCGAAATTTGTTTCGCCGATGAACATTCTCTCTATTGGAAGATCATAATATCCCACGCCAACAGCCAACAACACATCCATAGACTGCTCTTTAAGTCCAGAAAACCACTTGCGAGGCTGATTAAGATAATCCGGATAGCATATGTGCTGACCGAACAGCTCGCGAACTACGCCGAAAAGTTTAGGCTGATTTGCGGTTGCAGACGCGGATGTGATAGCGGAACCCTGCGCGCTTGCGCTTGATCCGCTGACGCCTTTTTTCATCGACATTGCATAAATAAGAGATCCGACAGATAGCGCAGCGGATGCAATCGTTATCCATGTCGCAATTGTCCAGCTAACAGGATCCTGCGGCATTGCTCGCCATTCAACAGCGTCACTAGATTTAATGCGAGTTACAGGCCAATATCTTTGGTTAACCAATACGCCATTGATCAGCACAGTGAATGGGTGCCAGCTTGATAACGGATCGAATCCTCCTATATTCTCAATAAGCCAATCGAGCAGCTTCCCTTCTGCTTGTAGCTCGTGCGCTGGATCTTTATCGAATGCTGATTTGTATATCGAAACTTTACCCATTAAATCCGCCTGATTGATAGGTTTTACTTATCGATATAATACCGCACTTTTGTGTAAGCGGCCTCGAAACGTTCAATTGATAGGATTCTGAACCCTGTTTTACTACCTATTTCTGCAATGTGTAGCCTTCCGTCGATCTCAATCACCAGCCCAACATGCACGCAAAGCGATGCGCGATAAGCCGCTGCAATAGCACCTATTTGTATTTTTGACTCAATTAGGTGACTATCAATTGTTGATGATGCTGCTTTTGATAGTTCTCGCTTGTCGTCGGCGTGAATTCCGCCATGCAGTGGCAGTAATGGCAATCCAAAAATATTAACGCGCATATCAACCACTAGCGACCAGCAGTTAAACAAAGGCGACAACGAAGCCGCCAGTGGGTGATATTTTGCATTATTGCGATACCACGTTAGGTTACGCAAAGTATTTAATCCCAGGCGCAAATTCAGGGGTATACCGGAATCTAGGCCAGCCTACATTCAGCAGGTCAAAGTATCCAGCCTCAATCCCGACAACAACACCTTCTGCTGATCCACCGCGCAATGTCATCTTGATAGGAGCAGATGCTGGTGCTGATAAGTCACTAGAGTAAAACTCACGGTAAATAACCTGCGTTGCTTTACCTGATGACAGGCAATCATCGATAAATCGCTGCGCCTCTCCTGTGACGTTGCATATCTGAAATTGCAGCGTCTGTTGCCCTGTTGCGTCTTTGTTTGGTAGTGAAACCTCCCACGCTGATTCAATAAAAGTCACCGTATCATCGAGTTCAGTTGTTGCTGTTACATCATTAAAAGACTTAGCAAGCCGGATCACTCCGGCTGTCTCGTTATTGAATTCAAGCGTCGGAATTAGCAGATCGCTTGATGGTGATGATGCGTATGTAACTGATAATATCGCCATACCTGCCTTAAATTATGTGTATGTCTGGACACTAGTAACAACAAACGACCCGCCGCCAACACTGTACAATTTTAGCAGCACTTTTTTGAACGCCCCCAAAGCTGTTGGCGCGGTTATACCATCTGCAAATATAAACCCTGCCGCCCATCCGGCAATCGTTATCGGGCTAGCGTTGGAGTTTGTTATTCTAAAATGCACTATTTCACCCGCTGGAATATTTGTAGCATTTGCTAACGTAACACTAGTTATTGATACTCCCGCTTGAGCGGCTAAATAAGCTTTGCTTCTTGTACCAAAATTAACAACCACTGCCGCTGAATTTTGCGAAGCAAGCACCTCCGCTTGTGGAATTACTTCGCCCAAATCCACCCAAGATGTGCCGTCATAATACGCGTCGAATACGGTGCCTTTGCCAAAGTGGGTTACGCCGGTAAATGTGCAGATAGTATATACATCATCAATTTTAAACCGGCATCGGTGGCTGAATACCGAAGTGAGCCCAGCAGCAGCACTAACTGTTATTAATGGGCTTGGGTTTTGGAAAACAATTAAAGTTGGCTTGCCCGTCATATCGACGGCGGTCGTATGGTTAGACACAACCTTGTATTTGATATCTAAGCCAGAAGCGGCTGGGGAGTTAACATGCTGTACGTCCCCCACGGTTAATTCGTAAACATTATCCCCACCCTCAACATTTGACCCATTCGACCCAAAAATGGGGCAATTTGTAATGCTGGGGCGGTTTGCGTTTTCGAATCTGATAGATGAATATGGCGCACCAATGAAAAACCCACCATCAACGATAACATCGTCATTCAGTATGCGGGTATAACCTCCAGCAATTGCGGAGGCACTGAAGTCCCCAACGCGAATATGTCGTCCACCGGGAGTGCCGCCGTTAAACCGTATGATTTTTGTTAAAGACGATGCCTTAACGCTATCCACCCCGTCATGATAGTTTCGTGAGTAAATTCGGATTGGCTCATTACAGTCGATCGCTTCACAATCCTCTATTGTTGTATCTGATGCGCGTGAAAATACACCTGGCCCGTTAATATTGTCAGAAACTACAACAAAGCCCTGCACGGTTTGGCCAACAGCCTTACACCTAAGAAAGGTAACCCCTTTCATTTTTGAAACAAAACCATTAGGCCCCTCGTAAGCAATGCAATCCTCTACGAGTATGTTTCCGCCGTTTTCCCCAATAGCACTAGAGCCATTCTGCTCAAAAAGCATATTGTGATTATTGGCGCGAGTAGCTACATTTTTTACATAACAATTATTCGTAGTGGATGATGCGCCTGCAATGGTGTTTGTTCCTAAATCATACGAATCTATCGCGATATTCCCGATGGTACACGCATGCTTATTTGTTACGGACACTGCACCTTTAACTAAAGTCCCATCGCTTGACCATGTCGCGGTTACGGTGTCATATACTGGGCGGCCAGACCCCAGCAAAGTTTTGCCGGTAGGGACTGTAATATCTGCACGGATAAATCCGCTGCCGGTTTTTGGGAGTTTTACTACATCATATTTTGCAAGTAATGCAGCGATTGATGATGATTCATTTGTTACTCCGGTAGTATCTAGCCCTGTCGCGCAATAAACACTTTGCAGAGTTGGAATGAGATCGGCTCCAGTTATAGCGGCTAGATCTGTTCGCAGCGCATCGCTATTTCGATCTACCCATGCACCAGCACCGATCCCACCAGATGTTGCTGGTGTGGCTCCAGCTGAAACAACTTTAGGAAATGAACCAGCCCAAGAATATTCTACTCCTGAGTACTCCAAGGTCTGGCGCATGTTTGTGAGTGTGTAGCCAGCTGCGAAAGTGCCAACGCGATAAAACGATCCTTTTGCAAGGCGCCCTTCAAAGCTGTCGCGAGTTACTCCAAATCTGTCAACCCACGTTGCCGCGGTTGTGCCAAGTGCCGTGTCAAAATTCTCTGCGTTATCAGATAAATCTCGCGCGTCTGTTGAGCCGATTGGATTACCAGTGTTAAATGCCATCTATTAAATTCCTGTTATTAATAGTCTGAGCCTATTGTAGCGCTATTTATGCAGCAGGCCATAAGTCATTTAAAGCAATATCGATTAGTGAAGAATCAACAACTAATTGTGGTGCGTAAATCCATGATTTGTCTAGTGTTTTGCGCTCTCTGATCTCCAGCGTTCCAGAAAATGTCCACTTGTTGAATGACGTTAAAACTGGCCCTTCATAAATCCCATTAAACCGGCACTCATAAGGCATTAATCCGATCGGAGTTTTAAGTGTGCACATAAACCAGTCTGCGCCGTCTGTTATGCCATATCTGAAAAACAACTCGAAAACCTGCGCCTGCACTTCTGTGCAAAAAAACTGAACAGCAACCATCGAAGGAACAGACGTGTAAACCCTGCGCTGTCTTGCGCGACCGGACACCATTTCCGTGCGCTGTAGCGGGCTAACATGCTGGATTGCATAGCCGGATTGCTCCGGCAGTGGTAGTTGTTCAGGCCACGATACTAATGCCATTTTATGCCCCCACTCTCGATAGGCCGTATGTTCTTTCTAGCACTTGCGCCATACTTCCCTCTGACCGTATATCTGCTACGAAAACATTGATCTGCACCGAGCCGTCATCTCCTGTAGTTTGCTGCGTAGTGCCTTGCTTGCTTGTGTCACTGGTTTCATTTAGCGAGACGTTAACTGTTACATTGCCACCGCCTGACGCACTAGTGCTTGCAGATGATCCTAATTTTGTGTGATCTATAACCGTTTCTTGCGGGTGCATAATAGCCCAGAATCCGCCTTTACCATCAATGCCGCCAGTTCTAGACCCATTACCAGTGTATCCCCCACCATCAAAACTAGGCGAGGCAATTGACATGATGCTGGACACGATATTAGCCGTTGCAGCTGCTACGGTAGCCATTGCGCCAAGGTTAGCAGGGAATGGCAATGCTGCTGCCTGCGCGATGCCTGTTTGAATGGCGATCATTGATTGTGCAATGCTGAACGCCTTCTGTACTGCAAACATGGTTTGATATGCCGCAGACTGCTCGCCAAGTATTGATTTAAAGCTATCAGCTGCACTAGCAGCCATGCTTTCACCAGCCGATAATTGCAGGTTAAGCATTGCAGCTTGTGCGGCCTCGTTATTTGCTTTCCGCTTATCTTCTAACGCTTTGATCTGCGAGTCATAGTAAGCCGCGTTTTCAACCTCAAGCGCTCTGTATGCTTTGTACTGCTCAATTCGCTGATTGTAAGCATCATTCATTGCAGTAGTTTGCGCCTGCAGTTGCGCTATCTGGTTTTGCTCGTTAGATTGTGCTCCGCCGTCGATTGTCGGCAGACCTGAGAATGTCTGATCTTTTAATTTCCGATCGATGCCAGATACTACGATCTGTTGTTTTGGCCCGGCCAGTTGCGTCTGCGCCTGCTGTTTTAGCTTTAACAATGCAGAAGATGATCCGTTTAGGTATTCAGACCATTGATCGTCGTTTAATTTTTGCAGTCTTCGATTTGATTCATCAACGATGGCTTGTTTTGCAAATGCAAAATTAGACTCAGAAACAACCCCTGCTTTATGAAATGCCTCTAGCTGATTAAGCTGATCCGTCTGCCAGTTTTTGATCTGCTGCGCTTCGGTTGCGTTAAAGCGAGAAACCTCTGTTAGGTATTCATCTGCATTCTTTTTAAGTGTTTCAAGTTTTTTTGCTGCTGCATCAGCGCTTTTTTTTGATTCTGCTGTTGCAGTTTTTACGCCGGTTATCGGTGATGATGACAGTGCTATTTTGTTGGCTTGTGCTGTCTTATCATAGGCAGATCTAACCTGTTCTGCCTGTTTTTTCATTTCATTTGATGCGGTTATTGATGCAGTTCTTTCCGCCATGAATCCATCAATAGTCGCGTCTCTGGCTTTATTTATTCCTGCGATCTTCTGCTCTACATAGCTATCAATCTGCGCACCATCACCCCAATTTCTAGGATCTAAATAGAAGGCGATCTGCTCACCATAAACCGCAGCTTTATCGACAAGCGAAGCCAATTCTACGACAATCACCTGAATTGCAGCTTTCACGTTGGCAGGAAACTGCCAGAAAGCGTCAGATAGGAATTGCGCAGAATCCCTGCCGTCTGCGTCGATGGCTTTAAGTCCGGCATCGAAAATATTTACTATTGAATCAATTACTCCAGATACATCAGATCCTGCTGTCTTCCATTGCACAGCGAATGATTCTGCATATGCGCCAATTTGTCCTGATGCAAAGGCAGAAGACAGATCCAGAAACGATGCCGCCACATCGTCGATTGCTGATGATATTACAGATGTTGAACTGGTGGCTGTGTTAACTGAATTTACTAACTGCGCAAAGTTATTTGATAGAGCCTGCGTTGCCTGTCCTACAGTGCGCGGCATTTTCGCTGCCATTTCGTCAGCGCGTGAGCTGCCAGACAGTATAGCATTTGCAAAGTCTTGTGCTGATAATTTACCAGCTAGCATTCTCGCCCTTAATTCTCCCATTGAAATACCCATTGATTTCGCTACCTCTTGCGCGATCATTGGTGTATTTTCCATGATTGAATTAAATTCTTCTGCTCTTACGATTCCGCCAGCCATAGACTGTGATAACTGCATCATGGCATTAGACATAGCCTCTGGTGATGCACCAGATACGATGCCTAGTTTATTTATTGTGTCAGTTAACTGAAGTATTTGCCCTTGTGTTGCGCCCATTGATTGCAATGATGACGCCATGCGCGTGTATAACTCAGATACCGCACCAATGGACGACCCTGACGCATTGGCGATGCTATTTAACTGCGACATTACCGCCGTCGCTTCACTGGCGCTTTTCGTGTAAAGATTGATTTTTGCATTAAGCATCGTCATTTTGTCGGCGATCTTAATTATCTCGCCAACTGATGCAGCACCAACGAATGCCAGCATCGTTTTTGTTGCGGTCTTTACTGTGTCATCAACTTTTTGTGCGGCGGATGAAAAAGAGGCAAGATCCTTCTCGCCTGACTTGAGTTTTCGCGTGTCAATCTCTATGCCTAGTTGCGCAATATCGGCCATCTAACGCCCCTTATTTTATAATTCCAAACTGTTTCAGCAGTTTATTTTCAATGTCTTCTGCGCTTTGTTGTGTAACTGGCTCAAGCGGCGATCTGCAATCTGGCGATCTTGACTTGTTAGCCCATGAGCTATAAACACAACTCAGATCACGGATTGTCTCAAGCTCCCAGCCTGACAATCTAAGCTCTGATGCTTTATTCCAGTTTAGCAATTCAGTCCAGCTTATCGGCTTACTGCCGTACTCGCCAAACTCTGCAGCGCCAACCTGCCAAAGCGCGTCAATATAAAATCGGGTTGCGTAGATTTCCGGAGGTTCTTTTTGTTGCTCTGAGATCTGCCTTGATTTGCGCCGTATTACTGGCTTTTGTTTGCTTGGCTTTTTCTGATCTCTTGGTTCAGGCGCGGTATCTAACCACGCCTGGTGTGCAACATATAATCGCCATGACTCTACGCACTCGGCAAAAAATTTGAACGATCCGCCATGAAACGGTCGATCTGCTCACGCAACCATAAATATTTTGTATAAAGTTTCACTGCGTTTTCATAGCTGAATGCCACCTCTTTTCCTGATTCAGTAATCCCTGACCAGCCTTTAGTGCATTTAGCCAGTAGATCAATGGATTCGGCCTCATTTTGATCTAAATCAATTTCGCGTGATTTCTTTTTCAGTGATGCAGTGGCGCGACTCTTTGAAATATCACGGAATGTTTTTGAGTCAGTACCAATCAGCGTGATCTTAATACCCAAATCTTCGCCTGTTGTCGGATGCGCAACATGTAATTCTGCGCCTTCTTCCGCTACTTTTGCCGTGTCTAATTTCGCTAAATCGAATGTCATAAATCACCTGTCAGTAAATTAATTCTGCCAGTAGTAAATAAACCTGCGAGCCGCTGACAGGCCAACCCGCAGGCTATCCGCTAGGATTTGTTAAACAGCGTCGTAAACGCGTGTTTTGTTAATAGCTACTGATGTCTCAGCACCAACCACATCGTCGGCAGCACCGAAAACAATGTCAAACTTGGTCACTAGCCCTGAGTAGTAAATGATGTCGCCAGATTTCAGCAGGATTTTAAAGTGATAGTTGCTATCTGACAGCAAAGCAGACTGCATAACCACCTGACCAGCGTCGACAGAATCAAAGCCAAGCGTTAGATCTTGCGATCCGTTGTCTCGAGTACCTTTTAGTTTTTGCAGGTTTCGATCGCCGATTGGGTTGTGTTCAGTGATCGCATACTCTGAAGCAAGTGTGCCGAGGTCTGTGATTTCGCCTACCTCGGCATAAGTTAGCGCAGCATAACCAGCGGCATCATAGGTGGCTGGCGGTGTTGCGGTTGTTGATACATAAAACTTATTACCAGCATTGGTTGAAACTGTCATTTGAGCGTCCTCTTATATTGTCATGACGCCACAATGATAGCATAAAACTATTGATGTGTAGTTATTGAAAGGTTTTAACGATTGATCTGCTGTGCAGCCGAATTACGATTGAAACGGAATTGGGTTGTTTTCATTTTAAGCCTTTCACCGCTGCATCAATCGCTCTGTTAAACTCAAGCACCGTACCGCGCACCATGTGATCTAGTGACTCAAGGCTTGAGATGTAGGCTAAGTTATTACTCAGAATCCAACGATGCCCGTACATCTTTTCTATGGCCTGATTGCAATGGCTTAATGCAAATGGAATTGCCGCAGCGCCGCCGCTGGAAAACTCGAAAATATTCTCTTCTGCCTGATTTATTTCAGCATGCCAATTCCCACGCGCTCGTCCAGTATCAACACGCGTCCGATTGATGACTTCATTCGTCATTTGCAGCGCAACAGCACGAGTCACTTTTTCGGCATCGCCACCGACTTTTTTAACCCACTTGTCGAGATTTCGTAGTTGGTAGATTGCCATTTATCACACTCCAAATATAAGCAAATGAAAGGTAACTCAATAGAGATTATCTACAATTTTAATATGCAAGAAAACGCGTAATTAATAAATGCAATATGTAATAAATAATGTTGCAACTCATCAAGGTATAATATACATTGAGTAAGTTAATTAGCTTGCATGAGGAAAGTAAAGTGAAGACAAATCAACTAATCAATATCGCGTTTTCATCTGGAAGTGTTCAGGTGTTCCATAAGACTGCAATGGGCGATCTCACTCAACTATGGAAAGCTGGAACCGTGATCAGGGTAAACAATGGTGAGGCTCCGCCAAATATCACCCGATTCTTGCAGTCTGACGCAACAAAGCGATTTATTGAGATATGTGAAAAACGAACTGGCGGAAAGTGCATCGAGATCACGGGTCGCGGTAAAAATGGCAGAACGTGGGCAAGCATTCACATGATGATCTACGCCGCCGAATACCTATCAACAGAATTTCACTTTGAAGTCATAGACGCATTCATTAACAACAAGATTCTGGAATGGCGCGATGTGTCAGGCGATGAGTTCAAGGCGCTCAATATCGCCATTGATAATTACCTTCCAAACCGAGAAGAGAAAAGCAATAAAGGCATTTACATCAATGTCGCAAGAATGCTTTTGAAAAAGGTCAACCAAGAGCTGAAAAGCTGGAATGACGCCAGCGCTGACGAGTTGAGAGAACGTGCCAGCATTGAAAATAAACTTGTCACCACGTTGCAGCTTGGATTGATAAAAGACTGGGAGCATATGAAGGAGATTATCGAGAAGATTTAGCAGTGTTCATTATTGAGCACTCATAGAAATAAAGGCGCACGGATGCGCCTAACTCAACACACGATAGTAAATTGACATCCTGATAACAGAATAAGCGCCTTCCGTACCTGTTGGCACCCAATCCACGCGCATTACTTCAAATCCAGTGTAGCGGCCTCGCTTGAAGTGATCTGCTAGTAATGTGGCCTTATCCATTCCTGCCGCCGCACCGCTATTGCTCGGAGTTAATATCTCAATCTGGTAATAACCTCGATGATCTGTCAGTCCGCCATATTCGATTGCTATATGATCTGGACTGGCTGAATAAAATCCCTCTCTCAGATACTGCACACCAGACGGCGAGAATGACTGATCTATATATGCAATCGGCGGCTTATTCGATAGCGTGTTTAAGTGAGCCCGCATTGCCTTGTAGATTGATTGGTTCATGGCTACTTTCTCAACTGCACATAGTAAATAACATCAACACCACTTTCACGAATTGGCTCACAGTTCATGACGCGATATGTAACCGAATCAAGCAGGCACGACCAACCGACGACTGGACGCAATTCGCCAGCGCTGCAAATCAACTTAATGTCTCCGCGCTGGATATTAGTTCCGTCAATCTCTGAGCTAGAATAGCTTTCAGGATATCCGTAGGCTGTTTGCGTTCCGCTTACTCCACCAGAAATTAAATCCCCAGTATCATCATCAAAAATAGGATCTGTTTGATAGCTAAAAACAACCTGCTCACCTGATTCTGTTAATGCCTCTAGTGCTGATTCAATATCAGCTTGCGCGTCTGCTAGGCTCATATCATCGACTCACATTAAACTGCGTTGAGCCATAGCCATTATTCACATATCCGCGCAGCAGCATTGACAGCTTAGGGTATGCGATAGTTTGCGGCCCACTCTCTGACCATTTCGTCGTGATCGGGCCTACCGTTTTCTCTGTTACCATCTTGCCGATTGATGCCATGAGATTTCCGCCTGCATTATAAACTAACGCTGCTTCAAGTTGCGCTTGCACTATTTTACTTGGAATCTCAGTGTTTCCATCTCTTGGCCATTCTAGTTCTTGGTCTTGATTTGTTTTCTCACCCTTAAACGGTTGCAACTCAAGCCAATCTAAAGCTAGTTGCAAGTGAACAAGCGGGTCACCAGTTAAAATCTGCCCTCTAACTGTGGCATATTCAGAATACTCATCGTCTGTTGTGTAACCTACTGTTGTCGTCATTGATTACCCCTCAACACTAATTTACGTTGTTTTGATTGTACGCTATGCATCTAAAAAGTGCACTCCGCCTGCAACATAATCAACCATCACCCTGAAATTACAATCAAACAAATCAACTGTCGTTTCGTTATCCCAGTGGATAAAGTTGCTTATTCCATATTTTGATAGGATATCGCAAGCGGACTTAATTAAAAATCCGCCGTCTAGCGACCCCATTTCACTATCTGTTAGTGACACGAACATCATCGCTGCTCCCAAATCAATTCATACTAACCATTAGTATTGACGTTTCCGACGATATTGACAAGCGCCTACCATAGAACTTGCAATGTGGATGATCCAGCTCCGTCAATGATAGGAGTTAATACACAACAAACCTCTCCTGAAACTATATGATCTTTCCTGCC
>QKFI01000011.1 GCA_003251455.1 Tolumonas sp. | reverse complement strand
TTGTGGCTTGCCATGAGTGTATTTATGGCGGTGCGCGGTATTACGCTGATTGTGATGTTTTTGGTGCAGTGGCGCAGACAGACATTTATTGCAGACCAGGCGTTCTTGGCAAGGCAGATAGATTAAACAAACGATGGCTCAAGTAAGCAAGGGATAGCCATGAGTATCGGAAAGGTAATTGAAAACCACCCTCGACGAAGGTGGTTTATTCAGAATTAGCAGCATTCGATCTCGATTTTATCCAGCAGTTTGAGCCCTGATTCATCTTCGTATTGCTCGAACAATTCGCGGATCTGATTCAGGTTGCTGTGAATCAGGAACAGATCGTCTGGCTTAGGGCCACTGCCTCCCTCGCGTTTCTTAAGGAAATAATCCCAGAACTTATTGCTCTTGGCTGGATCCGCCGCATGTGCCAGGATCATCTCCATCATGAGGCGGGCGTTACCCTCACAGTCGATTCCGTCGAAACTGACGTAACGGTCTGGTTTGGCTTTATTTTGCTGACAAGCACATTTACCCATAGTTGGTTCCTTCCTATTCTGAATGGCAGATTGGTATCTGATATCCAGTTTACTGCGGGTATTTGGGGGTGTCTGTCAGCCAGCTGACAGACCCGCTATTGAACCACATGGCCAGCGCTGAAGGGCGTCAGTATCGGGGATCAGCCATTGTTGGCGTTGTGGGCGCAACAAGACCCCATCACGTTCCAGTCGGTTGAGTAGCGCAGATAGGGTTTGTCGAGAGGTGCCCAGCAATAGGGCGATATCTAGTGTGTTGAGTTCCAGCGTGAGCCAGATACCTTCAGCTTCCACCCGTCCGCGTCTTTTGGCGGTCTCTAATACGAAACGGATGAGGCGGGCGGGCACATCCCGAAACGCCAAATCTGCGGTCAGCTCCAGACTGCTGTTCAGCAATCGACCCAGCACTCGCATCATGGGGGCCACCAGTGCGGGCTGGTCCTTCATCTGTCGCAGGAACTGGTGACTGGGCATCACTTTCAGACGGCAATCGGTCACTGCCATCAAAAAGGTAGGGGTATGGGTGGTGAACAAATCTCCCGTTTCCAGATAGGCGAGGGTTAGTTCTTTTTCCTCGGTTGCCATGTAAACCCGCATACGACCGGATTCGATGAGCAATACTCGATCTTCCCTTTCGACTGGGGTAGAAAACAACTGTCCCTTGGCTATGTTCAGGTTTTGAAATCCGACTAGTTGCGCCGTGATGTTGGCTGCGCCCTCAGGCTTACATGGTCCCATCGCGTCCTCCGTCTTCATGGGCGAATCAGATCTCTCCAGCAAAATACAGACCAGCTTCAAAAGTCTGAATTTACTGGTATTCCCTTGAAAAACTGGCTCAGAAAGTAGCAGGATTGTCGCAAAACCCACAGGGTTGAGAAATTATGAGGGATGGGAAAGACCAGACGAGCTGTGTCTGGTCTTCTTGTTACATTGAATATCAGAGTTCTTCGCCGTTCTGATACCAGTAGAAGCTTTTCTTCTTGCTACGTTCCATCGTGCCGGTGCCATCGTCATGTTTATCGACATGGATAAAACCATAACGCTTGCGGTATTCACCGGTCGTAAATGATACGCAATCCAGACAGCCCCATGGGGTATAACCGATCAGGTCAACACCATCTAATGTCACAGCCTTCGCCATTTCTTCAACGTGCGCTTTCAGGTAATTAATACGGTAGTCATCATTGATATCGCCGTTCGCTTCAACAGTATCAAATGCACCAAAACCGTTTTCTACGATAAACAGAGGTTTCTGATAACGCTCATACAACACGTTCATCGCATAACGTAAACCGACCGGGTCAATTGGCCAGCCCCAGTCCGAGGCTTTGATATATGGGTTGGTGACACTGCCTGACGTGATCCCTGAAACTGATCCGGTGTCGTCCGCTTTGACGGTGTTTGTCATGTAATAGCTGAACCCCAGATAGTCGGTGCATCCTTCTTTAAGGATCTGCGCATCTTCTGGTTCCATCTTGATGTTGTAGCCCTTGCGTTCCCATTCTTTCAGGGCATAAGCCGGATATTGACCACGCATATGAACGTCGCTGAAAATAAAATGCTTATGCATTTTTTCAACGGAATACATCATGTCAGCCGGATTACAGGAGAACGGGTAATAAGGAATGAAGCCAATCATACAGCCGATCTGGAAATCAGGGTTGATCGCTTTCCCCGCCTTCACGACTTTTGCGCTGGCAACCAGTTGGTGATGCACAACCTGATACATCATTTCTTCTGGTTTTTCGTAATCATTAAAGATCACGCCCGAGCAGCAATAGCCAAATAATGGATACGCGAATTTTGCCTGGTTATTGATTTCGTTAAACGTCATCCAGTATTTCACTTTGTGCTGATAACGTTGCATGACGACTTCAGAAAAACGCACGAAGTAATCGATCACTTTGCGGTTTGCCCAGCCGCCATATTCTTTGACCAGATGGTAAGGCATTTCGAAGTGGGAGAGGGTGATAACCGGTTCG
>QKFI01000421.1 GCA_003251455.1 Tolumonas sp. | reverse complement strand
CTGAGCAACGCTGCTAAATCGATCCCCACGACTTGGCTGTCTATCACACGCCATTGCCCGGCGACCATGACCCGGTCAGCTTGTTGCGCACCACAAAGAATGAGTGCAGCCAGCGGATCATGACTCCCTGAAAAGCGAATATCATCCAGCTTAAACATGGCAATATCCGCTTGTTTACCTACATCGAGTTCACCGATATCGTCTCTTCCCATCGCCTGCGCGGAGCCTTTGGTCGCCCAGCGTAACGCATCCATATGAGAGACGTTGGCTGAACCATATTTCAGTCTCTGGAGATACATTGCCATTCTGACTTCAGCGATTAAGTTCGACCCATCGTTCGATGCAGACCCGTCAACACCGAGTCCGACTTTAACGCCTGCAGCCTCTAACTCAAGATTCTTACAGATGCCGGAGGCAAGCATCATATTTGAGGTCGGGCAATGTGCGATGCCAATTTTCGCTTTACCGAGTCTTTCGATTTCTTCTGAATTGAAATGGATACCATGGGCTAACCACGTGCGGGAATTCAGCCAGCCCACCTCTTCCAGATAATCAACCGGACGCAAGCCAAATCGCTTGAGGCAGAAATTTTCTTCATCAATTGTTTCGCACAAGTGCGTGTGTAGCATGACGTTGTGCTGTTTCGCCAGATCGGCCGTTGCTTTCATTAACTCGGTCGTGACCGAAAATGGTGAGCAGGGTGCCAGCGCGATTTGCATCATCGCGCCATCATGACTTTCATGATAGCGCTTAATCAGACGCAGACTGTCATCAAGAATTGTTTGTTCTGTTTGAATGGTATGACGCGGAGGTAAACCCCCTTCATCTTCACCTAAACTCATCGAACCTCGGGTGAATATCGCACGTATTCCAAGATCTCTTGCAGTTTGAACCTGAATATCGATTGCATGTTCCAGCCCTTGCGGAATCAGATAGTGATGATCGGATGCCGTGGTGCAGCCCGATAACAGTAACTCAACTAGCGCAAGTTCTGTTGCTGTCTGCATCATTGGTTCGTCAAGTTGTGCCCAGACAGGATAAAGACTGACAAGCCAGTGAAATAACTCTTTATTGAGAGCACCGGGATAAGCGCGGGTGAGTGTTTGATAAAAGTGATGATGGCTGTTCACCAACCCTGGGGTGATGACGTGTTGAGATGCATCGAATTGATAGTCTATCGGATGTTTCGGTATTTGATTGAGACCGACCAACTCAATAATTTTTGTTCCTTCAACAACCAGACCACCTCTGGCGTCATTTTGGTTCGCAGTAAAAATACCGAGTGGATTCTTAATCCAAACTGTTGCCATTCATAATTTTCCTTAGCCATCTCAACCATTTCAGGGGAGAGGGTCTTTTCTTTGTCTATTAGTGGATAAATCAGTGGGGTGGCGATGATAAAGAAGAGGCGGATGTTTTTCTAGATTGATTTCAATCAGCAGAACATTCGCGAATGTCAGGCGTTGATATGTATTCATCTTTGATGTTATCTGGAAAACAAAAAAGCCAGCTCAATGAGGTGGCTTTTTAATATTGAATCCTATCTGAAGGATGTAAATAGAGTTCAATACTTACAGTGACTTAAAACCAGGTTTGAGCACAACAAAATCAAGGCTGTCTAACAATGCTGACAAG
>QKFI01000030.1 GCA_003251455.1 Tolumonas sp. | reverse complement strand
GACGCTTACGCTTGGTAGTTTTCTTAGTCAGGATGTGACGTTTGTTAGCGTGCTTGCACTTAAAACCACCAGAACCGGTTTTTTTGAAGCGCTTAGCAGCACCACGGTCAGTTTTCATTTTTGGCATTACGAACTCCGCATTGTTTTTGCCATATCAATGCAATAAAGGCGAAAAAAACCATCAGACCCTAGCCTGATGGTCTTCTTACTTGTCAGGCCTTATTGCCGTTTTTTAGGGGCCAACATCATGACAGCCTGGCGACCTTCCACTTTAGGGAAAGACTCCACGACCGCTAAATCTTCCAGATCGCTTTTAACACGTTCCAGAACATTCATACCGAGGTCTTGATGCGCCATTTCACGACCGCGGAAACGCAGTGTGACTTTGGCTTTATCCCCTTCTTCAAGAAAACGAATCAGGCTGCGTAGTTTTACCTGATAGTCGCCTTCATCAGTTCCAGGTCGGAATTTGATTTCCTTGATCTGGACCTGTTTTTGCTTTTTCTTCTGCTCTTTAACAGATTTACTCTTTTCGTAGAGGAACTTGCCATAATCCATCACGCGACAGACAGGAGGTTCAGCTGTCGGACTGATTTCGACAAGGTCGACACCAGCTTTAAGTGCAATATCTAAAGCCTCTTCTGTAGAGACGATACCAATCGCTTCTCCATCAACACCGATCAGTCGAACTTCTTTGACACGAATGTCACCGTTGATACGAGTGCGTGGTGCCTGTTTCCCTGTTTTTTTTGCGCCGTTTATAGCTTATTCCTCCACAATATTTAAATCACGAGTGTTGATTTCTTTACGCAGTTTTTCAACAAGATCTGCGACTTTGAATTTACCTAAATCAACACCTTTACGCGTTCTTACCGCAATCTCACCGGCTTCAACTTCTTTATCGCCGCAGACAAGCATATACGGAACACGTTTCAATGTATGCTCGCGAATTTTAAAGCCAATCTTCTCGTTTCTCAAGTCTGCTTTTGCACGAATACCCGCTTCATTGAGAGTATTTACGACTTGTTTAACATAGTCAGCCTGTTGATCGGTGATATTCATCACAATCGCTTGCTGAGGTGCTAACCATAACGGGAAGTAACCGGCAAATTCTTCGGTAAGGATACCAATAAAACGTTCAAGAGATCCAAGAATAGCACGGTGGATCATAACTGGCGTATGGCGCTCGTTATTTTCACCAACGTAGGTCGCCCCTAAACGTCCCGGTAACGCAAAATCGAGCTGCACAGTACCACATTGCCAAGCACGGTCAAGGCAATCATGCAAAGTAAACTCAATTTTAGGTCCGTAGAATGCGCCCTCACCCGGCTGATACTCAAATTCAATACCGTTGTGTTTTAACGCTTCGCTTAATGCTTCTTCAGCGCGATCCCACATTTCATCGGTACCGATACGTTTTTCAGGGCGAGTAGACAGTTTTACAGCGATGTTTTCAAAACCAAAAGTGCTATAAGTGTCATATACCATACGGATACAAGCAGAAACTTCTTCCTGGATCTGATTTTCTGCACAGAAAATATGCGCATCGTCCTGAGTAAAGCCACGAACACGCATCAAGCCGTGTAATGAACCTGAAGGTTCGTTGCGATGACAACTGCCGAACTCAGCCATACGTAATGGCAAATCACGATAAGACTTCAAACCTTGGTTAAAGATCTGAACATGACCAGGGCAGTTCATTGGTTTGATTGCATATTCACGGTTTTCTGAAGAAGTCGTGAACATTGCGTCTGCATATTTTTCCCAGTGGCCAGAACGTTCCCAAAGAACGCGATCCATCATGAATGGACCTTTTACTTCTTCGTAGTCATATTCGCGCAGCTTCTGACGAATAAACGTTTCCAGTTCACGGAAAATAATCCAGCCATCATTATGCCAGAACACCATGCCTGGCGCTTCTTCCTGCATATGATACAAATCAAGTTGCTTACCGATCTTACGGTGATCGCGTTTTGCTGCTTCTTCTAAACGTTGCAGATAAGCTGCCAGCTGTTTCTTGTCAGCCCATGCCGTACCATAAATACGTTGCAACATCTTGTTTTTTGCGTCGCCACGCCAGTATGCGCCAGAGGTTTTCTGCAATTTGAAGTGATGGCAGAAACGCATGTTTGGCACGTGAGGGCCACGGCACATATCGATATATTCTTCGTGATGATACAAACCAGGCTGGTCATCACGCGCGATATTTTCGTCAAGAATTGCCATTTTGTAAGTTTCACCGCGCGCTTCAAAAGCATCACGCGCTTCTTGCCAACTTACTTTTTTCTTGATGACGTCGTAATCTTTCTTTGCCAGCTCCATCATTCGGGCTTCTAATGCCTGAATATCTTCTTCTGTCAGTGTACGATCTAAATCGACATCATAATAAAAGCCATTATCGATCACTGGACCGATTGCCATTTTGGTTTCTGGCCACAGTTGTTTGATGGCATGACCTAATAAATGCGCACAGGAGTGGCGGAGAATTTCCAGACCTTCCTGATCTTTTGCAGTGATAATAGAAAGCGCTGCATCTGCATCAATCGTATCGCAAGCATCGACCAACTCACCGTTTACACGGCCAGCAATACAAGCTTTTGCTAAACCAGCACCGATACTGGCAGCAACATCATAAACAGAAACTGGGTTATCAAACTGACGCTGGCTACCGTCAGGAAGTGTAATAACAGGCATGATTTATCCTTACAGTGGTGACACACACCAAGTGTCACATGTTGATAGTGAATGAATGAATTCAGGCAATGTTCGCTACATTCGAACATGTCGGCCAAAGAGTCTAATGAATTGTGGCTGCGGGTGCAAATGAAGATCATTCGATAGAAAAACAAAAGGCAGCCGAAGCTGCCTTTTGCCAATTCAAAGTCTGAATTAAGCGCGGATGAAGTCCAGGTGAACTACTTTTGGCTTAACTGGGTGACGTTGAACAGCAGCTAATTTTGCTTTTACTTCTTTACCATCAACAACCAGAGTCAGAACTTCGCTGTAGAATTCAGCTTGTGCCTGAGCGGTGATAACTTTGTTGTGATCCAGAACTAAAGAAACAGCTTCCTGACCTGCACCGTACAGGATTGCAGGAACTTGTTCAGCACGACGCAGGCGGCGGCTCGCACCTTTCCCCAGGTCAGAACGAACTTGCGCTTCGAATGTAAAAGACATAATGATCTCACTTAAAATATAATGAATGGGTGGTATCGGATGCGACCGTCCGGTACCTCTCAAATAGCGGCGCGGATACTACCATTCCTTGCGGTTAACAACAAGGAAAAACTACCACAACCCCAGCCAGTTCCGGCCAATTACTGTACCCCACACTACCCCATTGAGCATAAGCGTAATAAATACAGCGGCTGATCCCATATCTTTCGCTCGACCGGAGAGCGTATGCATTTCGCCACCAAAGCGATCAACTACAGCTTCGACAGCAGAGTTGAGAATTTCAACAATGACAACCAACCAAGCCAATACGAGTAACAATAATTGTTGCGTTAACCCCTGACCGGCAATAAATGCAGCAGGCGTTAAAATAAGCATTAAAATCACTTCTTGCCGAAACGCAGCCTCATGTTGCCATGCTGCCTTAATCCCTTGAGCGCTATAAATACTCGCTTTATATACCCGATAGAGGCCTGTGTTACCTGGTTTCATTTTCTTTTCTCTATTATTTACTAGTTTGCCAGGGAACAAACACTGTCTGCCCTTGCGATTCGATTTTAATCGTTGAGATATGAAATACTTCTCGGATTAAATTTTCATTAAAAGCCGACGCTTGATCCGCAAATTTTAATTTGCCTTGTTCTAAGCAGCAAATGAAATCGGTATGTGTAATCGCCAGATTAAAATCATGAATAGAACTAATCACAGTTAACCCATGTGATGTAATTTCTTTCAATAAGTCCAATAATTGTAACTGATGATAGAAATCCAGCCCGGCGAGCGGTTCATCCAACATCAAAAGCTTTGCATCCGGGTTAGTATCTGGCCAGATTTGAAGCAATGTTTTTGCAAGCAAAACCCGCTGCTGTTCTCCACCAGATAAACAACTGAAATCACGACGCAAGAAATCGTTCAACTCTAATCGCTGGCAAATTTCCTGTATTACAGATGCTTTTGCTGAACGCGATAAGTTTAATGCTGAAGCACCTAAAGCAATCACCTCATGACAAGCAATCGGTAATAATTGCGGCGTACGTTGAGGCAACAGCGAACGCTTCAAAGCTGCAACACCGACAGGCCATGAAAAGATGCTTTCCTCCAACAAATAAGCATTGCCTTTACAACCAATCAATCCGGCCAGAGCAAGTAAGAGACTGGATTTACCGCTCCCATTCGGCCCAAGTAAAGCAATATGGTTTTTACATGGGAGCTCAGCTGTGATTGCGCCAACACGCCCCGGAACGTTCACATTATCCAGATAAAGCATGTTTTCTCACCAATAAATAAATAAATACAGGCGCCCCAATGGTTGCGGTGACTACCCCCACTGGTAGTTCACCGGCGGATACAACAGAACGAGATAATATATCTGCAGTTAATAATAATACGCCGCCCGTAAGAACCGAAGCCGGTAACGTGAATACCGTCGAATCTTTGCTCAGTAACCGTAATAAATGGGGTACAACCAAGCCGATAAAACCAATAACCCCAGCTAGAGCAACACACATTCCACTAATAAAACAGACAGCCCAAACTAATCTTCGTCTGGTTGTTTTGAGATCCAGTCCCATTAGTTGGGCTTGATATGTCCCCAATTGTAGAAGCGCTAATTTAGGTGATTGCCAAACCAGCCATGCCATGACGATTAAAAATGGAATCCACCAATATGCAGGATGCAGTTGACCATACGATAAGCTGCCCATCATCCAGAACATGATTTCCCGGAGTGCCTGATCATCAGAAAAATACAATAACCAGGTGGTTAATGCGTTGGTTGAAATGCCAATCGCAACCCCGAGCAACAGCAGCCTACTTCCGCCCATCATTCCCTGTCTGGAAAGACGCAACAGTAAAAGCGTCACCAAAAGCGCCCCAATAAATGCGGAAGCACTTACCCCCCACGCAGGAATATTAATTCCGCCCATATGCGCAGTGAATATAACCAAAACGGCTAAAAAACCAGCACCACTGGAGATGCCGATTAAACCGGGCTCAGCAACAGGATTATGCAAGAGGATCTGAAGTACCGCACCACAGAGTGCTAATCCGCTCCCAACTGCAATTGCAAGCAGTGTTCTTGGTAAACGTAACTGAAAAATCACTTGCTTCTGTGTTTCAGTCAAACCAGCGAACCAATCCCGAAGATGAATAGGATAGCTACCGATTGAAAAGCTACAGATGATCGCTAAAAGGAGAATACAAAATAGAACTATCAGCCAAAAACGTCTTTTATCACGCTGCTGATCCCAAAGTTGTTGTAGAGACACTGCCCGCCCCGAAAACACATAAGATAGAACTAAAGTGTATCAAACAAAAATATCAATATGTTCAGGATGTTCGTATCTTTATCCTGATCACTTTTATTTTCGTATTTTATTTCCTCAGTTCCTTTATTGCCGTCCGCCTGATTTTCAGAATGAGATGGTTGATGTTGATAACCACCTGACTCCGGCCTATCTTCTTCATCACACGAGGTTTCAGGTTTCTTCTCAACCAGAGGTATGAGCGCTCGCGCTCTGGAAGCTCATGAATGTTCACTGGCGGTGTTGTCCTTGGGAATATAGGAAATGAACATCCTGCTTGCCATAACCACCTGTCAGGCATAATCGAATGGTCTTTTTTATGGTATCTGTAAAAAAATCCGTAATATTAGAAAGCTTGCAATTTTTTCATCTATCGATGCTTGAATATGAATAATTTTTCACTTTTTATGCAATTTCAACATTTCCAATTGCGCGTAATTCGGTACTTGCTTTGTTTTTACAAGCGGAGTATGGTGTGGTTATCGGAACAGTAAAGAAGCAATTAATAGCAATCATGAACTCACTGAAGACTGTGCATCATCACCATCATCATCATCCCGAATAGTCTTTCAGGAGGATTGCTGCTGGAAGACACAAAGGTGGCTTCCCAGTGGTTCCCAAACCTATCACTAAACCCTCGGAAGCAACCACTTCCGAGGGTTTTTTCATTTACAAGGATATTAAAATGGATAGCAAACGTTTACGCATCGCAATGCAGAAATCAGGTCGTCTGAGCCAGGATTCTCAAGACTTACTGAAAAGCTGTGGTTTTAAAATCAATTTACGCGAAGATCGCCTGATTGCTCATGTTGAAAACATGCCAATCGATATTCTGCGCGTGCGTGACGATGACATTCCTGGTCTGGTAATGGATAAAGTTGT
>QKFI01000015.1 GCA_003251455.1 Tolumonas sp. | reverse complement strand
CGGCATATGCATAACTGGCTGGTGCCGAATTATTCGTATTTTGTCCGTTAAAATTCATAACGCCCAGAAAGGAAAGAAGACTTATCAGGCCTGCCAGAACCAGACCTAGCAAAACAGCTTTGCTGATATATTTTAGGGCTGATAAGGCCATAGATTCCTCAGAAAGTGATAAAGGGAAAGATCAGAGGAAAAAGAATAGCATAAATTTCATAGAGATGACCTGCCGGACGATGCCGGCAGGTGTGAGATTTAACGCAGAACGAGATATAAAGATACATCACCACGACGAATATTGAGGGCGAGGATGCCGTTCTTATTTTTCATCGCTGCCCGCAGTTCTTTCAGGTTGGATATAGGCGTGCGGTTTACACCAACAATTACGTCTCCCTCCTGAAGCCCTGCCTGCGCAGCTGGTGATTTTTCATCTAGTTTTTTGATGACAACACCCTGAACATCTGAACCAGGTTCAGTGTCTGTAAATGTTGCGCCTTCAAGCGCCGGATGCAGGACGCTGGCTTTGGTTTCGGTCATGTCAGCCTGTTTCAGGGTCACATCCACAGTCATATCTTTACCATCACGAATCAAACCAAGTGTGATTTTTTTCCCTGCTCCCATCGTTGCGATGTTTGCTCTCAGTTCACCAAATGAACGGATATCTTTACCATTAAGCTTGGTGATGATATCGCCGGCTTTGATGCCGGCCTCTGATGCTGCTGAACCAGGCATCACTTGGTTCACAAAAGCGCCTTGTTGTTTGTTATAACCAAACGCTTTTGCTAAATCAGCATTCAGTTCACCGCCCATGATCCCCAGTACGCCACGGCGAACTTCACCATATTTCACGATCTGATCCGTTATATCGTGGATCATGTTGGATGGAATGGCAAAGCCGATACCAATATTTCCACCATTCGGGCCCAGGATTGCAGTATTAACCCCGATCAGTTCGCCTTTCAGATTCACTAATGCGCCGCCTGAGTTTCCTGAGTTGATGGCTGCATCGGTTTGGATAAAGTTTTCGATATTTTCAATATTCAGACCGCTACGGCCCAACGCACTGATAATGCCGGATGTAACTGTCTGGCCGAGGCCAAACGGGTTCCCGATGGCCATCGCGAAGTCACCGACACGAAGGTTATCTGAGTTCGCCATTTTGATAGCGGTTAGGCCATCAGCTTTAATTTGCAATAATGCGATATCTGATTGTTGATCCTCACCAATCTTTTTCGCAGTCAGTTCCCGGCCATCCTTGAGGGTAACTTTAATTTCATCTGCACCATCAATCACGTGATGATTCGTGATGATGTAACCTTTATTTGCATCAATAATGACGCCAGAGCCCAACGCCTGAAACGGTTGCTCCTGTACTTGAGAACCGGGAAAATCCGGACCAAAGAAGAAACGGAATTGTTCAGGGATTTCTTGCTTAGTGACTTTCTTGCCTGAAACAAGAATATTCACCACAGCAGGGGTTACCTGTTCAACGATCGGCGCCAGAGAAGGCATTTCCTGACCATTTACCTGAAGCGGTAATGCTGCATGGGCAGGTAACGCAGACAAACACAGACTCAAACTTAAGGTTAAAGCACTTAATTTTAACATGTGCCGGGTATTGCTCATTCGCCACAGCTCCTTATCT
>QKFI01000251.1 GCA_003251455.1 Tolumonas sp. | reverse complement strand
GCCTTTCGATGCTTTCGCATTCATGATATCCAGCCAAATCTGACCACTCACGACAACCTTGTGGGTTTCACCAAATGACGCATTCACAGTCGGATAAACAAACTCTGCCGTGCCCCCAAAATGACAGATTGCCACTTTGATAAATTCATCATTTACGTCCAGCAAGTCAGCGACTGATTCACAACGGTTGTAATATTTATTAATTTCTTCAAGCGCCTGTGGATCTTGTGTTTCGATGTACGCGCTATTTTTGCCACAAAGCACGACATGTGCTTCAGGAATTTGACGGACGGTATGAATGATCTGAGAAATGTTCGATGGTGCAGCTATACAGCTCTTCACCACGATGCATGACTAAAGTGCCGTTTTCTGCGATGAAAAGCATTTCATCTTTGATGGGCTCAAATGTATGAATCAAGCTGTAATACTGGCGACCAGAAGCAGCTGCAAACTGGATCCCTTGATCTTTCAATTCTTCGTAAAGCTCAAAAAAACTTGGGTCTAACTGTCCCTGTTCATCCAATAATGTGCCATCCATATCGGCAGCAATAAATTTGATCTTCTGTTCTGACATGCTCAACTTCTCTACATCCGGTACGACTTCGCTGAGCATTATATAAGCAATCGAGGCTGAAAGCTTATGTTTTCTTATTGAAAGTTTCGAACGAAGAGAAGTGAGCTGATGCTCATTTTTATGTATCGGGTTCGGATTATTCAAAAGTTTCCGGATCGGGTCCGATTCGGTAATTCTGATTCAATCCAGAAATCAGTGACATATCATCTGCATCCAGTTGAAAATCGAATATCTGAATATTTTCCTGAATGCGCTTTGGTGTAACCGATTTTGGAATCGCAATACAGCCATTTTCAACATGCCAACGAAGAATGACCTGAGCCGGCGTTTTGCCATATTTAGCGGCAATGTTGCATAACACGGTTTCATCCATCGCTTGCGCTTTTGCCAATGGACTCCAGCACTCAGTTTTGATGCCCAGTTTCGCATGCACGTTTCTCAAGTTTTCCTGCTGCAGATATGGGTGTAATTCAATCTGGTTTAAAACTGGCAACACACTGGTTTCATCGATCAAACGATGCAGTGTTGCTTCTGTAAAATTCGAGACACCGATAGATCGGACCAGGCCCTGTTTTTTTAACTCCATCAGGGTGTACCAGGTTTCAATAAACAGATCTTTGTGGGGAACCGGCCAATGGATCAACAGTAAATCAACGTAATCCAGTTTTAGTAATTCCAGACTTTTAGATAAAGACTCGCGGGTTAAGGTGTTTCCTTGCGCATCGTTCCAGACTTTGGTCGTGATAAAAACATCTTCACGGAGGAGGCCGCTTTCTCTAAATCCGGCACCCACGCCTGATTCATTTTTATAAATTGTCGCGGTATCTACATGGCGATAACCGGCTAACAACGCTTCACGAACAGCCATGGTTGCTTGTTCCGGGGTGGCCTGCCACACACCTAAACCGATCTGAGGTATTTTGTTTCCATCGTTCAGGGTAATCAACGGCGCTGTAAAACTCATGATTGCTCCTTGTCTTATATCAACTGAATTTGGTTCTGCGAATACAAGTCAAAACCCGCATCAATCAAGATCCGGGCTTTTTGTTTTTTTAATACTATCAATGATGTTTTGCAAATCTTATGAAAGGTCGGCCAGTTCCAGACAACGTTTGAGGAATGTGCGTCCGGTTTCTTCCTTGTGCCACAGGTCATCACCGATATGTGAACGAATTTCCATGGCGACAAAGGTCGCTTTGCAGCCGGGTGTCAGGGGTTCAGAAACAACTTCGCGGAGAATTTCGGCACCAATCTCTGGCGTCAGATAACCGGGAGAAGCAAATGCTGGTGCTTGTCCGACATCCATATGCCAGTCACCATACATCGGATGGCTCGGATCAAGAATGGCGTTGGTCAGGTGTAGCTGTGAAAGATAGGGTCTTGCCAGC
>QKFI01000235.1 GCA_003251455.1 Tolumonas sp. | reverse complement strand
GCAATTGGGGAAGCAGGTGCAGCCAATGCGGCGCTGTTTGCCGTATCTATGCTTTCCGCAGCAAATGCAATGTTCCAATCCACAACTGAATCGCAACTGTCTAGTTACCGGAAATCACAAGAAGAACAGGTCGCAGTAATGAATGAAGAACTGGAGAGCGAACTATGATTTTACCTCCAGCAACTTTAGGTATCTTAGGCGGTGGACAATTAGGCCGGTATTTTGTCATGGCAGCACAACGCATGGGTTATCGGGTGGTTGTATTTGATCCCGATGCACAAAGTGTTGCTGCAAAAACTGCAGATGCGCATATTCATGCTGATTGGAATGATCAAAATGCCTTGCGAGAGTTCGCAACACAATGTCGAGCGATCACAACAGAATTTGAAAATGTTCCAGCAACAACGATGGAATTTCTGGCCCGATTCACGACGGTACACCCTTCAGCCGATGCGGTCGCAATCTGTCAGCATCGTAGTCATGAAAAAGCTTTCCTAGTAAAGCATGGTATTCCTATCGCTGCTTATGCTGATATTCGCCATGAAGATGACTTCGCCCAAGTGAATGAATCACATTTTCCGGCAATTCTGAAACTTGCCAGTTCTGGTTATGATGGAAAAGGTCAGCAAGTCGTCAAATCCATTGAAGACGCTAATGAAGCTTTCATTCAATTTGGCCGACAACATTGTGTTCTGGAAAAAATGATCCAACTGGATAAAGAAATCTCGGTTGTACTTGCACGTTCCGAGGATGGAGACATCCGCTATTATCCAGCAGCAAGAAACGAGCACCGCAATGGTATTCTTGCGGTTTCAGTGATGCCCGCGCCGGATGTTTCAGATGCATTAATGGAACAGGCAAAACAAGTCGCCAGCCAGATTGCTTTTGACATGAATTATGTAGGAACCCTAGCTGTCGAGTTTTTCATTTCTGGCAATCAATTGCTGGTCAATGAAATTGCACCACGCCCTCATAATTCAGGGCATACAACCTTAGACATCTGTGTGACATCGCAGTTTGAACAACAAGTTCGGGCGTTATGTGGCTTACCGTTAGGTGACACCACCCCACACTGCACTGGCGTTATGCTCAATCTGTTAGGTGATCGCTGGTTTGTTAATGGGTCTGAAAAGCCTCAAACACCGGAGTGGAATAAATTACTGATGAACCCGAAATCCCGTCTTCATTTATACGGGAAATCAGAGGCTCGTATTGGTCGTAAAATGGGACATGTCACGTTACTGGCAGATCAATCTGTTCCATTGTCATCTCAAGTTCAGGCTTTAGAAGCTTTGATTTGATCAACAAAAGCGGCTGTATCATGGAAAGTTCGCACTGAACGAAACAGATCAGCCGCCTCATCATATTGCTGTTTCAAAAACACAAGCCACTGTTTTACCCGGCTGGAAATGTAGTCTGACCGAGGTTGTGATAGTGAAATCTCAATGTATTCCAGTAGCAGCTGATACACTTGATCCCAAGACATCGGCGCCTGCTGCTGTGTAATGACTGCACCTAAATTTGGTAATTGCAACGCCCCTCGCCCAACCATCAAATCATCGCAGCCAGACAACATCTGACACTTTACAGCGTCATTGAACGACCAGATTTCACCGTTGGCAATCAGCGGAACTGGAATTCGATTGCGAACGCGCTGAATCCATTCCCATTTAATGGCATCGGATTTATAACCATCTTCTTTGGTTCTGGCATGAATGGATAATTCCCCTGCGCCCCCCTGAATGACTGCATCAATAATTTCATAGCACTCCTCCGGGGAAGACCATCCTAACCGGACTTTTGCCGACAGCAACTGATTTGCAGGTAGCGCTGCTCGTACTGTTTTCAGAATTTGATAAATCGTTTCCGGCTCTTTTAACAAGGCTGCACCACCACAAGACTGATTGACGCGTTTTGCAGGACAGCCGAAGTTAATATCAATACCGGGAGAACCCATTTCTGTTGCGAGAATGGCATTTTCCGCCAGCCACTGTGGATGCTGCCCTAAAAGTTGAACCCGAACAGGCGTGCCACTTCTGGTTTTTCCACCTTGTTCCAGTTCAGGGCAAAGACGTAAGAGTGTTTTTTTCGTCAGTAACTGATCAACAACCCTGACAAATTCCGTGACACATAAATCATACTGATTTACTGCCGTCAGAATTTCACGTAAAGGTGGGTCCAAAACGCCTTCCATCGGAGCAAGAATGACCCGGCCTTTTTTTATCGATTGTTGTTCAGACATGACATTACCTCTTGAAGCGAGGCGTCATTCTACTTTTCCATTCTGATTTCTCAATCTTAATCTTATCCAGACCAACTACTGACATCACCGCAGATGAACAAACTCACTGAATGGGATTCAGCGACATACTCCCGATTTACCTCCGGTAATGGTTCTCCATACGGTGTTATGTCATCGGGTGACAGTAATGCAGTGTCTAATATCCGCATCCATTTCCCTTCGATATTTGCAGGTGGAAGTGGGAGTGTGAATTTCAGGGGTTCCCAATAAGTATTAAAAATGATGTAAAAAGCTGCATGCCACGCCAACGAGGTTGCCGAAAAAGCCAGCGCATGAGAATCATGACCCCAATCAGGTTCATAGGGTTGAACACCATGCCAGCAAATATCTGAGCCTCTTAGCATGTCAGATAATGAAAACATGCCACCATGCTCTTTTTCCCGATGGAAGATGAATTTTCGATATTTGAGCAACGCCTGCATAAAACGATGCATATCGTGATTACGATTTGTTGTGTTCCAGTTCATCCAGCTCAGCGGATTATCCTGACAGTACGCATTGTTATTTCCCCGCTGAGTTCTGAGCCGCTCATCCCCCATCAATATCATGGGGGTACCGATAGAAAGCAAATTGCAGGTCATCAAGTTTTTCGCCTGACGGATCCGTAGTGAATTGATGACTTCACTATTTGTTTCACCTTCGGTGCCATGATTCCAACTGTAATTATCATTGCTACCATCACGATTTCTTTCACCGTTTGCTTCATTATGTTTTTGGTCATAAGACACAAGATCCCACAAGGTAAAGCCATCATGGCAGGTAACAAAATTGATGCTTTTTTCAGGATCAGCATGGTGATATCTGTAAATATCAGGACTACCAATAAACCGATCTGCAAAACGATTTACCGAGCCTTGTTCACCGCGAATAAAACGACGGATGTCATCTCTGAATTGCCCATTCCACTCACGCCATCGTGAACCTGCTAATGAGCCAACCTGATATAAACCGCCTGCATCCCATGCTTCGGCAATCATCTTGCAATTGGCCAGAACCGGATCGGTATCTATCGCCAGCAACGTAGGCGGATTCACGAGCGGATGGCCATCTTGGTCACGGGATAATATCGATGCCAAATCAAACCGGAATCCATCCACATGCATCTGATTTCGCCAAAAATACAAACTATCAATAATCAGCCGTTTACAAACAGCATGACTACCATTCATGGTATTCCCACAGCCTGAATAGTTCATATCTTGGTGCAACACAGGATCCAACATGTAATAAGCCTCATGATCAAATCCGCGAAAACAAAAGGTAGGTCCCTTCTCACCGCCTTCTGCCGTATGGTTGTAGACAACATCCAAAATCACTTCAATGTCTTCTTCATGAAGCGCTTTCACCATATCTCTGAATTCTTTGATGGCTCCTGTTCTGCTTTTATCACTTGAATATTGTGCATGCGGAGCAAAAAAAGACATTGGAGAGTATCCCCAATAATTGCTTTTCCCTGGTAAAGCATCTGTCGGGTCAAACTGGAATACAGGCAATAGCTCAATAGTCGTGATGCCGAGCGCTTTCAGATATGGAATTTTATCGAGTAAACCTTTATATGTGCCTCTGAGCGAGTGACTTAAGCCTGAGGATGGATCTTTTGTAAATCCCCCCACATGCAGTTCATAAATAACGGAGCTGGATAAATGATGATTCGGCGAAACATCGTCTTCCCAGTCATAATTATCAATATCGACAATGACACTTTTGGCACAACACGTCAGATTGGACCCCTTTCGGGTAGCAGCTTTGCGGTTATAATTCTCTGGAAGATTAACCATTCGACCATAAGGATCTAAGAGGACCCTTTTGGGATTGAAACGGGTTCCTTCATATGGACGCCAGGGACCGTTCACCCGATAGCCATACAACTGTCCATCAGATAGCCCCTCAACCCAAATATGCCAGTAATAGGCCGTACGATTCTGATGAGGGTCGAATGGTATAACGACAGGATCAAGATCATCAGGGTGAGCAAATAGTAATAGTTCAACAGAACTGGCTAAACGTGCCCAAAGCGCAAAATTGACGCCACCATTCTCAATCGTCGCCCCAAGTTGATTACAGTGCCCGCTTTTGGTCTCCATCAATGACTATCCTCCATAAGCATTAAGGAAAGTGTAGTCGTTGATTTACAGGCAAAAAAAAGACAGGCATATCACCTGTCTTTTTTCATCTAATCTGAGAGCTAATTAACGCTTAATTGCTGACAACTCAATGTCTTGTTATCCCAATCGATCACCGCACTTTTTTTGCCTTCGATAAAGGTGAGATTGTGTGATTTAAATTCCTTACCATGACTCAATGGTCCCATATAGGCGAGACGATATTGATCTTGATAATGAACCATCACAGAAGGCAATTCTGAAGCATAAAAACTCACTTCAATTTTGCCATCACCACATTGATAAGCTAACGGCCCTACTTTTGGAACAAGTTCAAATTGGGATTGCAGTTCGGAATAGCGTGTTAGATAAGAAAGCTCCAAACACATTTTCAGATCTTTCTCATTCAAACACTGGTCATGCCGAGATAACCACTCAGCTTGATCCTTTAACAAATCAAACTGAGGATATTCCGCCTGTTTTGCTGGCAGGTTTGTCATCAGATCTCTGACTTTACCATCCAACTCCGATAAAACAGGACGCTCACAAAAAGCCGATAACAAAGGCTGATGTACATCATTACAGTTTGGCTTTTTTTCGATCGTTTGTTTATCGATCTCATATTTTGCCATCATCTCCGGTGTAACCTGAGATGGTTTGAGGGAGACTTTCTCCCCCTCTTTTGAGAAAACACCATGGCTAAAACTACTTGCTAACACACAGGCTAACCAGAATTTCCATGTCCGCATTTTCTTTCCCTTAACTGTTAATGTTATTCAGCCGCAGGTTCATTCGATGAAGCGTCATCGGCTGAGTTTTCTGCATTCTCTTGCTCGATTGCTGGATCCAGCTCATCTTCATCATCTTCTGGTTCTGCAACACGTTCCAGACTGACCAGTTTCTCATCTTCACCGATACGGATCAGACGAACACCCGCAGTGTTACGACCAATCAGACCGATTTCAGAGACACGAGTACGGACCAGTGTGCCACCATTCGTGATTAACATGACTTGATCAGCCTCATCAACCTGAATCGCCGCAACAACTTTACCGTTACGTTCAGAAACCTGGATGGCAATAACACCCTGCGTTGCACGGCTCTTCACTGGATATTCAGACAATGCGGTTCGTTTACCATAACCATTTTCTGTCGCAGTCAGGATTGCACCTTCACCGCGTGGAACGATTAATGAAACAACTTTGTCGCCTTCTGCCAGTTTGATACCACGGACACCGGCAGCGGTACGGCCCATCGGACGAACACCTTTACCTGAACCTGTTGACTCTGCATTTTCAGTATCAGCATCTGATTCTTCTGCTGCATCATCGTCAGATTCTGCATCAGATTCAGAACCACGGCTGTTACCCTCCGCAAAGCAAACGACTTTACCTGCATCAGAGAACAACATGATGGTATTGGTACCATCAGTGATATCCACACCGATCAACTCATCGCCATCTTTCAGGTTGATTGCACGGATACCAGAACTTAATGGACGTGAGAATGCAGACAAGGCTGTTTTCTTCACTGTACCGTTTGCTGTTGCGAAGAAGACATATTTGTCATCGTCATAAGACTGCACAGGCAGGATCGCAGTGATACGCTCGTTATCATCCAAGGGTAACAGGTTAATGATCGGACGACCACGCGCAGTACGACTTGCTTCAGGGATTTGATAAACCTTCAGCCAGTAAACTTTACCCAGTGTTGAGAAACACAACACGGTATCATGAGTATTTGCGACTAACAGCTGTTCAACAAAATCTTCGTCTTTCACTTTCGCTGCTGCTTTACCACGACCACCACGACGTTGCGCTTCATAATCTGACAACGGCTGATATTTCACATAACCTTCGTGAGACAGTGTGACAACAACATCTGTTGGTGTGATCAGGTCTTCCATGTTGATTTCAACACTTGCAGCCTGAATCTCTGTACGGCGGTTATCACCAAACTGAGATTTCACATTTTCAAGCTCTTCACGAATGACTTCCATCAGACGTTCGGTGCTACCCAGAATACGGAGTAATTC
>QKFI01000187.1 GCA_003251455.1 Tolumonas sp. | reverse complement strand
GATTGTTCTGGGTGGCGGCATGAGCAACGTCGAACGACTCTATGACAATGTTCCTAAACTATTAAAGGAATATGTGTTTGGTCGCGAATGTGAAACGCCGATCCGCAAAGCAGTTCATGGCGATTCCAGCGGCGTACGTGGTGCTGCGTGGCTATGGCAACGCGTGGATTTATAATCAAATCCTCCTCAGCCGGAAGTCTGAACAGAACTTCCGGCAAATTTATAACGCAGCATAAAGTGGTTGTAACAATTCCCCAGCTAACGAAAGCGTCTGACCAATGGCTGGGATCGACAAACGCGATGGCGACATATGATTTCGGTGCCATAAATCCCGTAGCCGGATCGGCGGCTCACCCAAGGGTTCATCCGTCAGTTTAAATGTCCCCCAATGCATGGCGACAAATACTTCTGCCCCCAGTGCCTGAAATGCTTTGAATGCATCATCCGGATCCATATGCTGATGCCGCATAAACCAACGTGGCGCATACGCACCGATCGGTAACAACGCAAAATCAATGTTGCCACAGCGTTCGCCTATTGTCTGAAATCCATCAAACCAGGCAGTATCCCCTGCATGATAAATCCGAAGATTATCGCCTTCGACGACAAATCCGCCCCACCAGCTCGTGTTCATATCCATGAGTCCACGACGGCTCCAATGTTGCGCAGGCACAAAAGTTACGTTGCATTGTCCGAGTGAAATCTGATCCCACCACCCCATTTCCTCGACATACGGAAAACCTGCTTTTAAAAACCAATTCCGCATTCCAAGAGGCACCAGATATAACGGTGCTGAACCTAGTCGCTTCAACGTCGGTAAATCCAAGTGATCTCGATGATTATGCGTAATCATCACGACATCAATCGGTTTGGGAAGTGTTGACCAACTCAGCCCCGGCGGAACATTGCGTGGGTAAATCCCCCCGAGATTTGGCGACATCACTGGGTCAATCAACATATTCATACCAGAAAGTTGCAATAGAAATGAGGCATGACCAATCCAGGTTAAGGTATTCCCTCCATGACGTAAGACCGCGCCATCATTATGCATGACAGGCACTGCAATCCCTGTTCGGGGCGTGCGGGGTTGGCGTTCAGCATGCCACCCCGTCTGGCGACGTAATATATGCGGAAGTGGAAACGAACGTTGTGTTCCGTCGTGATTGGTATAACGCATAACCTGATTCCCGTATTGAAGCGAGCAATCCATACATTCTTTTACAAGCGTAGCAGACCCCCTTCTTATCACAATGTAAGTGAAGCATCCGCAATCCCAGATCGCTGTGATAGAATGAAAGTAATTTCAGCATCTGCTGATTCATTTTTCTGAAATATCCATAGCGAGGCGATAGCGCATGATCATCGTGACTGGTGGTGCCGGTTTTATCGGCAGTAATCTGGTAAAAGCATTAAATGAAGCAGGCCGTAAAGATATCGTAGTGGTTGATGATCTAACCGACGGTACTAAATTCATAAACCTGGTCGACTTAGACATTGCCGATTACATCGATAAAGAGTTTGTTGCTCGTATCGTCTCTGGCGATCATTTCGAAGAATGGGGCGGCATCAGTGCAATTCTGCACCAAGGCGCTTGCTCTGCAACAACCGAGTGGAACGGCAAGTTCGTCATGGATGTGAACTACGAATACTCCAAAGACCTGCTGCACTACTGCCTCGAATACGGTATTCAATTTATCTACGCATCATCAGCAGCAACCTATGGTGGCCGCAATGACAACTTCATTGAAGATCGCAAATTCGAACAGCCACTAAACGTTTATGGCTACTCTAAATTCCTGTTCGACGAATATGTTCGCCGCATCATGCCAGAAACCGACAGTCAAATCGTTGGTCTGAAATACTTCAACGTCTATGGTCCTCGTGAACAGCACAAAGACAGCATGGCCAGTGTTGCTTTCCACCTGAATACGCAAGTCCTGAAAGGTGAAAACGTCAAACTGTTTGAAGGCACAGACGGCTTCCCGAATGGCGGGCAAACCCGTGACTTCGTCTACGTGGAAGATGTGGCAAAAGTTGTCTTGTGGTTCCTGAATCATCCTGAAAAATCCGGCATCTTCAACTGCGGCACCGGCCGTGGCGAGCCGTTCCAGAATGTTGCCGAAGCAGTTGTGAAATATCACGGCAAAGGTGAAATTGAATACATTCCGTTCCCAGATCACCTGAAAGGTCGTTACCAGAGCTTCACGCAGGCCGACCTGACCAAACTGCGTGCGACAGGCTGTGACGTTGAATTCCGCACGGT
>QKFI01000294.1 GCA_003251455.1 Tolumonas sp. | reverse complement strand
CACAGCGAACAGGATGGCAGGCAGTGAGTCAGCCGCAGAAATCAATGGTTTGAAGACAGCCATGATCACTTCAGGTAACAGCATGCCGAACTGGTGTTGCAGGAACAGGTTTAATGGATAAATAGTCAGGATCACAACCAGTGCTGGGATCAGCAGGTTAAATGATTGACGGATTTTCTCAGGTACCTGTTCAGGCAGTTTGATACCGATGTTGCGTACTTTCAGGAAACGCATCAGTTCAGTCACATAAATACCCACGATGATGGTTGTGAAAATACCGGTACCACCGAGGAAGCCCGCAGACAACGCACCATCTTTCATTGGCGCTGCAATCAGCAGGAAAGTCATCAGTGACAGCATTGCACATGGGAAAGCATCAATTTTGTAGCTTTGCGCCAGGTTATAGGCAATTCCTGCACTGATATAACAAGCCATGATCCCCATCGACATATTGAATGGTGTCATGATCTCGTTGAAGTACTCTTTTGACATGGATAACCACCATTGGCCAAAGGCAAATGTGGTGTCCTGTGAAAACGGAGGAAATGCAAACACAAGCAGGAATGAACCTACAATCATGAATGGCATTGCCCCGATGAAACCGTCACGAACCGCCATAATATGGCGTTGTGTACCCGCGCGTGCTGCGATCGGGCTTATTTTGTTTTCAATAAAATCGAAAAATGCATTCGACATCTTTTTGTCTCCCTGACGTTGGCTTACTGCATCATAGCCAGTGCGTCAGCGAGAATTTTATCGCCACGCATCATGCCATAATCCATGCTGTTGATAACCGCGATTGGCTTACCGACGGCTTCCGATTTTTTCTTGAACTCTTCAAATTTGTATTTGATTTGCGGCCCTAACAGGCAGCAATCATAGTTCGGTAAAGTGCTGTCAAATTCATCCATAGACACAGCAATAATTTGTGTCTCGATCCCTTTTGCAGCCGCCGCTTGTTTCATTTTGTTGACAACCATGCTGGTAGACATACCAGCAGCACAACATAAGAAAATCTTCTTCATCACATTCACCCCAAGGTAACCCAAACCATGTATGTGTCTTTGTTGCGTGCTTCTACGAACACCATTGCAACCGGTTGCATATTCTCAAAAAATGTAACCGGTTTCTGTGAGGTGATTCGCAAAAAATTAGGGGGAGTTTTTAGGGTGAAGAGATCTGTGATCTAGATCGATTAAATAAGAAATGAGATATAGTTAAGAACCATGAAAAAAGCCCCTTTCGGGGCTTTTTTATTATTTCTCACCGTTTTTCGCGATTAATTCGTTATACCAGAAGAAGCTTTTCTTCTTCGAACGTTTCATATCTTTCAGGTCAAACTCATCACGGTTAACGTGAATGAAACCATAACGTTTGCTGCAACCCTGATGCGTAGAAACTAAGTCAATCGCAGACCATGGGCAGTAACCAAACACCTTCACACCATCCGTGATCGCAAGTTGAATTTGATCGATGTGTGCCTGCAGATAGTTGATTCAGCTTCTACTTTGTCGAAAGCACCCAAACCGTTTTCTGTCACAATCAGTGGCAGCGCATAACGTTCGTAAATATCACGCAATGTATTGCGGAAACCAACTGGGTCAATTTCCCATCCGAAATCATTTTTGCTGAGGTTCGGGTTAGACGCACCTTTATAAACACCAACTTCACCCACGATGATTTGCTGGTCACCAGTTGAACCACGATCGCTGGCCTCACCAGTACTTGCAGCAACGGTCATGGTTGAGTAGTAGTTAAATGCGATGAAATCAGGTTTGGCGCTCGCCATGATCTCCATATCGCCTTCTTCGATATCCGGTGTTGCGTTACGCTCTTCCAGATATGCCCACGCGATATTGTTGTAACGACCATAGACCGCCATATCCAGATACATCCAGTTACG
>QKFI01000105.1 GCA_003251455.1 Tolumonas sp. | reverse complement strand
GAAAAGCAATCAATCAGGGGCCAGAAACCAAACTCTCCGGTCTTTAATCAAATGGCCCGTGACAACGTTGCGGGCCAAACCCTTCTATAATTTGTGATCTACATCGTCATGTTGTTTGTTTCAAATTGTATCAAAAAAATAACCGCTATAATTCAATTGCTTGCGCTTTGATTTTCGAAAACTCAAGTCTTGACCTTAGAGATACTCTAACCATTAAAGTAATTCATGGTTGATTCCTGTTCAGGGTTATCAGTTGAACCGTCAAAACAATTACAACATAGGTGAGCTATGGCAAAAGAAATATTGAAAGCAACACAACTTGCGATGTTGGGTGCATCGTTATTGTCCCTTCAGCCAACTTGGGCTGCGACGACTGCTTCAGAAAACATGACACCCGCTTCGACTGATGTGGTGACAAAACCGGTCGTTTCATGTGCATCGTTAAAAGATGTTGATCTGGAAAGCATCGGCGGTAAAGGCAGCAAAGTTACTTCAGCACAAGAAACCATGATTGGTGATCAGATGATGTGTGTTGTGGAAGGTAATCTAGCTCCGACAATTGGTTTTAAAGTGAAGTTGCCAGTGAACTCCTGGCATGCGCGTTATCTGCAAATCGGTTGTGGTGGTTTATGCGGCAGTATGCCGGAAGAAATCGGTGCAGCCAGCGGTTGTGAAGCACTCGAAAACGGTGAATTTACTTCTGCCACCACAGACATGGGGCATCAGGGCAATGTCGATTTCGGTCGTGATCCGCAAAAACGTGCTGATTTTGCGTTCCGCTCTTTGCACCTGACTTCTGAAACCGCGAAAACCATGATCAAAGCCTATTACGGTAAAACGCAGGCTTATTCTTATTTCACAGGCTGCTCCGATGGCGGTCGTGAAGCACTGATTGAAGCGCAACGTTATCCAACCGACTTTGACGGTATTCTTGCTGGCGCGCCAGCGATGAACTTTGAGGTTCAGAACGGGATTTATCATCCATACCTGACACAATCCAATACCGGTAAAGACGGTAAACCAATCGTATTGGCAAATCGCGTTGCTTTAATTCACAAGGCTGTATTGGAACAATGCGACGCTCTGGATGGTCAGAAAGACGGGTTAGTGGCTGATCCGCTGTCTTGTCATTTCAATCCGAGTGTTCTGCAGTGCAAAGCCGGTGCGACAGATACCACCGGTTGTTTAACTGCTGAAGAAACAGAAGCTGTCCGTCGCTTCTATGCAGGCCCAACCGATCCGAAAACTGGGAAGCGTATGATTGCTGGTGGTCCGTTACCTGGTTCAGAATTGGCTTGGGCGGGTGTGTTTGTGCCTGAACATCATGATGACATGATCTTCAGCCAGATCATTTCCAGCGGTGCACGTAACGTACTGTTTAAAGACATTCCTGATGATTCGAATTTTAGTTTTGCCACAATGAAGTTCGATCAGACTTTGTTCAATCAACTGAAGGAAATGCACTCATTCTATGATGCAACCAACCCTGATTTGAGCAAGTTCTATAAAAAAGGCGGTAAGCTGATTTTATGGCACGGATGGGCGGATCAACACATTTCACCGGTGAATACTATTGAGTATCACAAAGCAGTGCAGAAGTTCATGGGCGAGAAAGTCGCGAAACAATTTGAACGTCTGTATCTGATTCCTGGCATGTATCACTGTCAGGGTGG
>QKFI01000278.1 GCA_003251455.1 Tolumonas sp. | reverse complement strand
TTTCCGCTCAGGCATTATGGAAACAAATAATGGCGGTCAGCAGGCTTATCTAGCCGGTAAGTTAGGTCGTTATGGTAATGAAACCGGCGGCTGGTGGTCGATGGCTTTTTCTCAGGACTTGATTAAAACTGATGATGGCAAGTCTATTGGTGTCTGGGCACAGTTAGAAGGCGATACCCCGCTGACTGGCACTGACGATTGGACATACGGTGATACTTATGGCCCGAATGGTCACATGGGAATGACCGGGTTTTACGCCACAGCAAAAGGCTATATTGCTGCTGTCCCTGAAGCGACGCTGTGGGTTGGTAAACGCGGATTTGAAACCCGTGAAATTCAACAACTTGACTGGAAAGCGGTTATTTCAAGTGGTAACGGTTTTGGTATTGAAGGCGTCGAAGTTGGCCCTGGTAGATTAGCGGCATCGATCAAACGAGTTGATACCTCCTCTTCTACTTGGTATACCACAAGCACTACAACAGACTCTGCTGGTGACACAACAACGTCAACTTCTTCAAATACAACAAAATATAATGTTGATTATTTAGATGTTCGTTACGCCAAACTGCCATTTATCGGCGATTCAAATCTGGAAGTGATCGGCCAATATGCAATGGTTGATAAAAATTCAGCCCAGGAAGCATTAGAATCCGCAGGCACAATTGAGCGCGCACAGAACTCATTTATTCCAACCATCATCATATCCAAACCTGTTGGTAAAGGTTATAACGAAACCTACCTCCAATACACCACGAAACGTTTTGCAAACAACCTGGTGGCGCTCGGTTATAACGACACCTATTCAACCAGTTTCAATCAGGATTATTCCGACGCAAAAGCCTTCCGAGCTATCAATACGGGTGAAACCTACTTGACGGATAACATCGTCATGCAGCACTCTCTGGTTTATGCAACCGGTTCCGACATTACTCCAACACTTGAAAAAGTGAACGCATACACCGTAGTTGCTCGTCCGGCCTATATCTGGAATGACAACCTCAAAACTGCACTGGAAATGGCATGGTTTAAACAAACCAACACAGTGAGCGGTGAAGATAAAGTGGAACAGGGTAAGAAAGTGACGCTGGCGCAAGTGATTACGGCTGGCCCAGGTATTTTTGCTCGTCCGGAGATTCGTTTCTACACCTCTTACATCAAAGCGGACAAATACGAAATCAGCGGTTCAGCACCATTTAACAACGGCAAAGACAGCCAGCTGAGTTTCGGTGTGCAAGTCGAAGCTTGGTGGTAATTTTTCATTCAATCAAAGCATTGCCTGAATTCAGGCAATGCTTTTTCAGGAGTTCAGTATGAAGTTATCATGGATTTTCAGTATTACCGCGCTTTCTGTTTCTGCAGCACTTTCCGGCTGCACTTCTTCGGGGCAAAATCCGTCTGATGTTTTACTGAATCAAGATCTGTCTGCACAAGCAACCCAAGCATTATCAACCCAGACCATTTGTTGTCAGGATTTTAGTCAAATCAGTTATCAACCATTTGCAACCGGGAAAAAACTGATTGATGCAAACTCACCCGCCATGCAATTTGAAAATGGCAAAAGCTACTTCTATGCCGTCCGCATTGAAGATCAGTTCGTAGGTCAATCAATATCGATTAGTTCTGTTATCGGAAAAAACGCTTTCCCGCTGCAAGTGATTTTATTGAAAACCGATTTTCAGGTGTCCAGAATCATCCCGACCAGTGCGTTTATGACCACTGATTACACACTTCTGTCAGCACCTGCGTTAAAAGCAAACATCAGTTTATTACCGGATGAACGCTTAATGATCATAACGGCGGACAATCAATATATGGGGAAAGCCATCAGCCTGCCACATCCGGAAAAATTAAAAGAACAGGCAACCGGTATTGTTGCAAAACCTTACCCAGATATTCAGATCCCATATTCACCATGGGGTGTCATTGAACTCAGCACGCAAGAAAACGGGTCATTAACTAACCTGTTTAAATCTGATTCAGCATTATTTACGAATCAAACATCCGCACCAGTAACAACCCCGGTCGTTTCTCAACAAGCCTCCGTACCGGCAGTGGTTGCAGCAACGCCAATGGTAACAAGCAGCAAGACCGGGATCAGCGCTCAAACGAAAACCTATTACCAACAAGCGATTACTCAGGCAGTGAAAGAGAATCAACTGGAACAAGCAATGCAGCTTGTCTCTGAAGCGAAAAAATTAGGTTATACCGAAGCCGAAACCGTATTTATTCAAGCTGTTAAAGCCAAATAAATGTTTGCCTACACTCGTCATCAATTTGATTGCCCTCGATAACTGAGGGCTTTTTTTTATAATGGTTTAGATGAGGTACGCAGCACGAGCTCACCAACAAACAATTTTGCATCAAACTCTGGAAGTTCTGTTTGATTTAAATGAGCCAATAACAAACGCATCGCGTAGGTGACAAAGTTATGGGCTGGTAAAACGACCGAACTAATAGAGGGAGTAAGATAATCAAGCACGGCATCATTATCAAAACCAAATAATGACACATCGTCAGGAACGGAGACCTTTTTTTCCTGAAGCGCCTTCAGGGCCCCCACAGCAGTTGAATCATTGAAACAGCAAATCGCGGTGAAATCACGGGTACGATGCAGCAACTGATGGCAGGCACTATAGCCACCACTATATAAACGATCGCCTTCCGTAATGAGAATTGGATCGACAGCAATGCCTGATGATAACAGTGCTTCCTGATAGCCTTGCAAACGCAACTGTGCTGTACGCTGACTTAACGGCCCGGCAATGTAAGCAATACGCTTATGCCCTTGAGACAAAAGATAATCAACGGCTAACCGGCCACCCTGCGCATGATCAAACCAGACACAGTGGTCAGGATGTCTGGGTAAATAACAGTTCATAACCACCAATGGCACGGGTAATTCATCAATTAAATCACTGAGTGCGTCACCATCGTTGTAATGATCAAAAAATGAGTTGTTATAGTACAGAACCGCGTCACACCGGCGATCGACCAGTGATCGGATAGATTTGACGCCACCATCCACCTCATCACTCACCTGCGTAATCATCAGAAACTTACCAGCCTGGTCTGCTAACTCCTGTGAAATTTCGATCAATAGAGCTAGATACTGAGAGGTATTTGAACCACGCGGGATGACCAGACCAATCGTATTCGTTTCCTGTTTTGACAGCGATTGAGCCAAAACATTTGGACGGTAATTCAGCTCTTCAATCGCTTTAAACACCGCCAGTCGGGTTGCTTCAGAGATTTTTGCAGTGCCATTCAGTACACGCGAGACAGTGGATTTGGAAACGCCGGCTTTACGGGAAACATCCAGCATAGTGGCCATACAGTATGAAGCTCCAACGATAGATTAAGACTCAAACATAAACTGTTAAAATAATAAGCGATCGTTGCATACAAAAACACACACTTTATGTTGATTTGCAGATAAAAAAACCGGTTTGAACACGGGGATGGTTCAAACCGGTTAACAGGTATTTAGGACGCACGGGCAAGATTCAGGAGCTCACCTTTCCGATACCTGACTCTTTAGAGTTCTTCTCCATTGCTGGCAATGACTTTCTTATACCAATCGAAGCTAGCCTTACGGAGACGCTTGCCGGTACCGTTGCCTTCATTGTCTTTATCGACGTAGATAAAGCCATAACGTTTTTTCATTTCACCAGTTGATGCGCTGACCAGATCGATCGGGCCCCAAGTGGTGTATCCCATCAGTTCAACACCATCCGCAATGCCTTCGGCAACTTGTTCCAGATGGTCACGCAGATATTCAATGCGGTAATCGTCATTTACCGTATCATCTGCATTGACAGTGTCAACCGCACCCAGACCATTTTCCACAATAAATAATGGTTTTTGATAACGATCAAAGAGCTGATTCAGAATGATGCGCAGGCCTTTCGGGTCAATCTGCCAGCCCCACTCTGATGCTTTCAGATATGGGTTCATTAAGCCACCCATCAGGTTGCCACCGGTTTTTTCACGACGATCCGGATCCGCACTTTCCACCTGACTCATGTAGTAACTAAAAGCTACATAATCAACAGGATACTGCTTCAGAATTGCTTCATCACCCGTTGCCATGGCAATTTCAAAGCCATTCTCACGGAAGAAACGCTTCGAGTATGCAGGATAATATCCGCGCGCCTGAACATCGCCGAAGAACAGCATCTGGCGATCTTTCGCCATCGCTTTCAGCGTATCATCCGGGTTGCAAGTGTCCGGATACGTCGGCCAGCCGGCAATCATGCAGCCGATTTTGGCATCCGGAATAATTTCATGACATGCTTTCACCGCCAGCGCACTCGCAACCAGTTGGTGATGTGCTGCCTGATATTGGATTTGTGTCTGGTTTTCACCTTCCTTAAACATCAAACCAGCGGCGGTAAACGGTGCATGTAAGACACAGTTAATTTCGTTGAACGTCATCCAGATTTTGACTTTGTGCTGGTAACGGGTGAATACCGTTTTACAGTAACGTTCATATTGAGTGATCAGTTCCCGACTGCGCCAGCCACCATATTTGGTCACCAAACCCAGCGGTAAGTCGTAGTGATTCAAAGTCACAACAGGTTGCATGCCTTTGCTGAGCAAATCATCAAAGACTGCATCATAATATTTCAGACCCGCTTCATTCGGTTCAGCATCATCGCCATTCGGGAAAATACGTGACCATGCAATGGAGAGACGCAGGCAGTTGAAACCCATTTCAGCAAACAAAGCGTTATCGTCTTGATAGGTATGATAGAAATCGATGGCTGTGTGGTAAGGAAAGTCACCTAATTCACCATTTAATACGGGCTCAGAGTTCATAATGCCGCGAGGCATGACATCGGCAACAGTTAAACCTTTCCCATCGACGTTATATGCACCTTCAACCTGGTTTGCCGCGATTGCGCCACCCCAGAGGAAACCTTTTGGAAACTTGCCAGCCATTTTCATATCTTCCTATTCAATTTTTATTCTTTTCAATCACCCGGTGCATATATCGCGTTCACCCCTGACCGTCGATATACACACCGGGTTTAATTTTTATTACGCTGCAGCTTTCGCTTCTTTACCTTGTAACTGACGTTGAATTTCGATCAGCTCTTCGATCATTTCACGCGCCAGCATGGAGGTCATGATGTGGTCTTGTGCATGCACCATCACCAGGTTTACCGGGATTTTGCCGCAACCTTCATCCATACCGATCAGCATGGTTTGTACATCATGTGCACGTTTTGAGGCAGCAGATGCTTCAGCCAGTTGTACATCAACTTCTGCCCAGTCGCCTTTCTTGGCGGCGCGCAGTGCTTGCATTGCACAGCTACGTGCTTCGCCAGCGTTGATGATCAGTTCCATTACTGTTGATTCCATATCCATTTTTTCGTCTCCAATCTTGAATTTAATCTTGAGAATTCGTTAATTACGCTGGGTTCGCTTCCATTTCAGCGGCCATTTCCGCTTCCTGGTCCAACAGTTGTTTTTCGTACACTTTGAAGAATGGCAGGTAGATCAGCAGGTCAATCACCATCAGGGCAATAACCAGCAAACCGTTACTCATCTGCCAGCCAGCACTCCATGCCGCACCGATTGGAGCTGGTGCAGTCCAAGGTACCAGAGAAATCACGCGGCCAACCAAGTCAGTGCTCGCAGCTGTATAAGCGATCACTGCATTGACTACTGGTGCAAAAACGAACGGGAAGAACAACACTGGGTTCATCACGATCGGGCTACCGAAAATCACAGGTTCGTTGATGTTGAAGCAAGCAGGCACGATACCCAGTTTACCGATTGAACGCAGGTGAGCAGACTTACTACGGGTATACAGCAACACCAGAGCGAAGGTCGCGCCAGAACCACCAACGGTGACAAAGTATTGCCAGAACGATTCGATAAAGATGTGTGGCAGTGGTTGACCAGCAGCCAGTGCATCCTGGTTCAGACCCAGATTCACCAACCAGAAAGGTTGCAGAATGCCGGTCACAATTGCAGCACCATGGATACCTGCGAACCATAAAATATGGCACAGGAACACAGCAAAGAGGATGGCAGGCAGTGAGTCAGCTGCAGAAATCAATGGCTTGAATACAGACATGATCACTTCAGGTAACAGCATGCCGAACTGGTGTTGCAGGAACAGGTTCAGTGGGTAAATAGTCAGGATCACAACCAGTGCTGGGATCAGCAGGTTAAATGATTGACGGATTTTCTCAGGTACCTGTTCAGGCAGTTTGATACCGATGTTGCGTACTTTCAGGAAGCGCATCAGCTCGGTAACATAGATACCAACAATGATGGTTGTGAAAATACCGGTACCCCCGAGGAAGCCCGCAGACAACGCACCATCTTTCATTGGCGCTGCAATCAGCAGGAAGGTCATCAATGACAGCATTGCACATGGGAAAGCATCAATTTTGTAGCTTTGCGCCAGGTTATAGGCAATTCCTGCACTGATATAACAAGCCATGATCCCCATCGACATATTGAATGGTGTCATGATCTCGTTGAAGTACTCTTTT
>QKFI01000386.1 GCA_003251455.1 Tolumonas sp. | reverse complement strand
AAACAGCACCGATGATTCGCCCGGTTTATGCAGATAGAGCTGGGTATGTGCAAACCATGAATACGCGAGAGTTGGGGCTGGCGGTTGTGGCATTAGGTGGTGGTCGGGTTCGAGCTGCTGATCCGATTGATTATGCGGTCGGATTATCAGAAATCATCTCATTAGGTGACTATGCCGATGATGGTAAACCATTAGCGTTTGTACATGCGAGAACCGATACGCAGTATGAACAAATTGCCAACATGATTCGTAATGCAATCTGTATTGGTGATGAAAAATCTTCTGTGCCACCGGCTGTATACCGTCGGATCTCATTAGCGGAAATTTGATTTATGAAAAAAAGAACAATTATTCTGATGCTGGATTCTCTCGGCATTGGCGCTGCAGATGATGCGGAAAAATTTGGTGATGCAGGCGCAAATACCTTAGGCCATATAGCCGAATGTTGTGCGGCTGGCGATGCAGATCAAGGGCGAGAAGGGATTCTGAAGCTCCCTCATTTGACACAGCTGGGTTTGGCGCATGCGTGTGCAGAGTCTTCAGGTGTTTTTCCGGAGGGGCTGAACGCGCAGATTATGCCGGTTGCAGCTTATGGTTATGCGAAAGAGCTATCCTCGGGAAAAGATACACCGTCCGGACACTGGGAAATGGCAGGCGCACCAGTTTTATTTGATTGGGGTTATTTTTCTGACAAAGAAAATAGCTTTCCTCAGGAATTACTTGATGCGTTGGTTGAACAAGGCAACTTACCCGGCTATTTAGGCAACTGTCATTCCTCTGGTACTGAGATTTTGGATCGTCTCGGTGAAGAACACATGAAGACCGGAAAACCGATTTTTTATACCTCGGCAGATTCTGTTTTCCAGATTGCATGTCATGAAGGCACATTTGGGTTGGACCGACTCTATGATCTGTGTGTTTTAGCTCGCAAACTGCTAGAGCCTTATAACATTGGTCGAGTGATTGCACGTCCGTTTATTGGTGATAAAGCTGGAGCGTTTCAACGCACTGGGAATCGCCATGATTATGCGGTTGAGCCACCCATTCCAACCTTGTTGGACCGGATGAAAGCGGCTGGCGGTCACGTGATCTCGGTCGGTAAAATTGCTGACATTTATGCTGACTGTGGGATCACGGAGAAATACAAAGCGACTGGACTGGAAGAGTTATGGGATGTCACGCTGGCTCAGGTCAAACAAGCTCCAGAGCAGTCGATTATCTTCACCAATTTTGTCGATTTTGACTCATCGTATGGTCATCGCAGAGATGTGGCTGGCTATGCGGCTGCCCTGGAGTATTTCGATACGCGCCTGCCAGAATTACTGACGCTTTTGCAGCCAGGCGATCGTGTTGTGATCACAGCAGACCATGGATGTGACCCGATTTGGACGGGTACCGATCATACTCGTGAGCATGTTCCGGTTATTTTCTACGGGGATACGGTGGTGCCGCAAAGTCTGGGGTTACGAGCAACGTTTGCGGATATCGGACAGACTATCGCTGCATATCATGATTTACCGGCGCTGGAATATGGCGTGAATTGTTTATCGAATTAATCAGATCCAGCCGATCAATTTTTTAAGAAGAAGGAATAAAAATGGCGACACCACACATTAATGCGAAAGACGGGGCGTTTGCTGAGACAGTTTTAATGCCGGGCGATCCCTTACGAGCAAAATATATAGCGGAAAC
>QKFI01000265.1 GCA_003251455.1 Tolumonas sp. | reverse complement strand
GAACCGACGGGATCACTGGACAGTAAATCGAGCCTGAATGTACAACATATATTTAAGAATTTAGTGGATTCACAAACCTGCTCGATTGTCACCGTGACGCACGATGAAGCATTTGCATCGGCTGCGAATAGGGAGATTAAACTCTTAGATGGCAAAATTGTTGAATAACAAGCACAAGAGGATGATAACAATATTCGATATTCGAAAGTTCAATCAAACCCGATCTGCTCAAGTATAAATTAATTCAACTAACGCACCCCAATGAGTCTCATCAACTCCGAGTGCAGTGGGCGCAATGTGGCATTTTCTATGCTGAAATTGGAACCAGATGATCTGAAATTGGAACCAGATGATCTAAATTTGTTATTTTATTACAAAGCAACGAACCAATCTGAAGTCACTGCACTAATTTTCAATTTATGAATGCATTTTTTAATCATCAGGCCTGTCTGAGACATCTAATTATGCGCCTTTCGCTTAAAAAATGGATTCTTCAGGTTATTAATGAACTAATTGTTCCCTTTACTCACCCTTTGCACCACCACCCCTCACTTTGATTAAAAAACAACCCATCACAAAAAGTCATTGATAACATCCCGTTAACAATACCAGATCGTAATAATAGGATTTATCTTGACTTTTTCCCATGAGCTCACATTTAAGGGCAATAAAAAGGTCGTTTAGGTTGTCATCACCGCTATTATACGGTACGTTACCTGTCAGTTTTTAAGCACTGTCTGTGAAAATGTGAGCATTGAGTAAAGGTTTAACGAATGAAACAAGTTTTTGAGTCCATAAAGCGAATAAATACATGGACACCTCCCATTCCACGACAGCATTTGTACGCAGTTCTTCTTTTATCTGCTTTTTCCATTGCTAGTATTACGCTCATCCCTCATTCTGATGATTTGCTCAACACTAAAACGTCTGGCTCGTTATCTGGTTCGTCACTGGATAATCAAACTGATGATGCAGATGCAAACCCAGCAATAAAGGAATCTCATCCAGGTACAGAATTCGTATCCATTTCTGATCAGGAATTGTTAGGGAATGATAAACAAGCCGCAGATGGTTTGGATTCTGACGATAGTGCCCAACCACAATGGGTGAACTATCAAGTAAAAAGCGATGATAATCTTTCTGTTATTTTCGACACATTGAACCTACCCGCCAGTACGCTGCAAAAACTTTTAGCTGTCGATATACAAAACTCGCTGGTTCGCCTTCGTATCGATCAAAAATTGTCTTTCCTGATCGACGAAAATAATGTCTTGCAACAACTGTCTATTCCTGTGAACGGAACACAATCTGTTCTGTTCCAACGTAGTGGTGACTCATTTACATCTGCCCTAACCTCTATTCAGCAAATAGCAACAGCTGAAGCGGATGCTGATGATACCTATGAGCCAACTGTTGCAGCAGACTCAGATAATGTGAAAGCAGCACAACCAGTTTCTCGTCTGATTCATGGCAAAATCAGTGGTGCATTTGTGACAAGTGCTAAAAATGCGGGTCTATCTTCAAAACATATTCTACGTGTCGTGAATATGTTCAGAGGCCGTATTGATTTTCGCCGCGATCTAAGAAATGGTGATCAATTTAAAGTTTTATTTGATCAACCATACCGTACTGATGCGAAGATTCTTGCCGTTTCCTTCACGATTAAAGGGAATGAATATCGGGCATTTCGTAGTGATGATGGACACTTTTATGACGAAAGTGCCAGCAGCATGACAAGTGGAACGTTTTTACGTTATCCAACGAATGCCAAATTCCGCCTCAGCTCTCAATTTAGCCCTAGCAGACGTAACCCTGTCACCGGTAGAGTTCAACCTCATAATGGAACTGACTTTGCCGTCCCTGTCGGCACGCCGGTTTTAGCGACTGGTGATGGTGTTGTGGTTAAAGCAACGACAAATGCAGCGACTGGTCGTTATGTTGTTATCCGTCATAATGGTAAATACTCAACTGTCTACATGCATATGAGTAAACTATTAGTGAAAGCAGGTCAGAAAGTTTCTCAAGGGCAAAAAATTGGTCTTTCTGGAAATACAGGTCGTTCTACAGGGCCTCATATCCATTATGAGTTCCGTATTAATAACCGTCCGGTAAACGCAATGCGTGTTGATTTACCTGTGAATGATTCGATGGGTAAAGACAAGAAACGGAAATTCCTCGCCAAGGTTAATGAGTACAGCAAACTGCTGAATCAATCTTAAATGAAAAAGGAGCCTGAAGGCTCCTTTTTCTTATCTGCATTTCTCAAGTCGTAGTATTCAAAGAAAGAATAATGCTATAGGAAGCAATTGATAGCGATTCTTTGGATTAGAAAAAATTAAACAACGCAGTAAGAAAATGGAGATTAAAATTTATTGGAGATTGATTTAGAACGAAGGAAGATTTGATGATAAAGCAAGAAAGGAGTTGGTTGCGGGGGCAGGATTTGAACCTACGACCTTCGGGTTATGAGCCCGACGAGCTACCAAGCTGCTCCACCCCGCGTCAACGAGGCGAATAATAGTTTGGTATGAGACTTCTTGCAAGTCATTTTTGCTAACATCAAACTGATTGGCGATAATTTACACTATCAATATATTTTTCGGCTTGAATATAATGCTACCAAGATGGGATTATAGCGGCCCCTTAAAAGACGAGAAAAAATATGTCCTACGAACTCACTGATACCGAACGTAATGGCGCGATGAATTTGAATGCCGAATATCGTTATGATCATTTTGTCATGAAAGTGGCTCGCTCTGGTGAGCTATGGGCATTAAAAGATGAAAGCGGTCTTCTTTTTCTGACTGCAGATGAAGGTGAAAACTGTCTTCCTGTCTGGCCACATGAAGATTATGCCAAGGCTTGGGCAACCGGCGATTTCGCAAATTATCAACCTCAATCGATTACATTAGCAATTTGGTTAGAGCGCTGGATCGATGGATTAACACAAGACAATATTTCTGTTGCTGTTTTCCCTATTCAGGATCAGGAAAACTTGATTGTTGAATCAGCAGAGCTTGCAGATGCTATCAACAAAAAACTAGCCATGGATTCGCAAGCCTGAAATGAGCGGCCTAAACTATAAGTAATTAGTTTTGAGGCCTTGGCTATGATGAATTTAATGGAAATTAACGAAGCAATTGCAGAGTTACGTCGCCAAGAAGATGCTTTGCAATGGCCTGCATTCAATGAGTCAATCGCATGGGATCTAGGCTGCTCACTTCAACAGGCAGCCGCCCTATCCTCTTGTTCTGTACATATCGAAATAGAGGCCTTTGGCCGCACCCTTTTTTTATGTGCAATGCCAGGAACAGCACCAAGTAATGCAGATTGGGCCAGACGGAAACGGAATGTCACTCAGCTACTTCACAGAAGTTCGCTCGCGATCAGCTTAGGTTTACGCCGTGATGAAACCGACTTACAGAAGAAAATGGGATTACCTGACAGTGATTATGCTGCTGCAGGGGGATGTTTTCCTATTCGTATTGTGGGTTGTGGCGTAATCGGTACGATTACCGTCTCGGGGATGCCTGAATTTGATGATCATGAGCTGATTATCGAAGTTCTGAAAAGCTGGCAGGAGAATGGTTGGGCGCAACCTTCATTTGAGCTTTAAAATGACGAATAACGCCCATCTAAAATGGGCGTTACGATGTTATATCATTTCTGCTTCAACCATAGGAACTGATAGGGTTCTAAGGTCACTTGATTATTTGTAAGTAGCACATCGCGCTCAGTAAATACATCATAAATAAAATGACCTAATCCTGATTGCTCGAGCACTTGCGCATCAATCGATTGTTGTTGACCAGAAACGTTCATGACCACCAGCGTCTTGTGCCACTCGCGTTGTCTTAGGAAGGTAAAGACATGCGGATTGCTGTTTTTAACCAACTGATAGTTATTTTCGTTATAAAACTCAGGCAAGCTTTTACGAATTTGGATCATGCGTTTGAGGTTTGTAAACACGCGATGTTCCAACGTACCTTCTGTCTCCCGTAATGCTGCCTTTTTCCAATCAATAACGGGGCGATTCAACCAACGATTATCATCGGCTTTTGACGGGTCAGAAAGATAGGAATAGTCATTCGTACAGGCTATTTCATCGCCGTAATATACCAATGGAATACCACCAAACGACATAATGCCACTATGCATCAAGAGTATTTTTCGAATCGCAGCATCGATCGCTTGTTGGTTATTGTTTTCCAGCGCGGTTTCTAATCCCAGCAATGTAGCAGTAGCTCCCGTAATACGCGCATCGCGTGTTTTCGGGTTATACATGAAACGCTGTCCTTTCGAAGGACTGCCCTCATATTCTCCGACATAGTACGAAATAATAAATTGCTTGTGTTCGAAAGGATTGTAGCCCGCCCCCCAAATATCCTGATCCGCATAACCCAGCCCGATATCATCATGGCAGCGGATATAGTTGATCCAGGTTGTTCCTTTCGGTAACCGAGGGATGTTTTCCAACCCATTTTCAAGAATTCGCTTATTCTGGGTGGCCATGGCATCCCACAGATACACCATATATGAAGCGTTATAAGCAATTTCGCATTCATCAACGACACCACCGCCGAGATATTTAACGATCTCTAATGGCTGAACGATTGCTTCCGCTTTAAAGACCACACCTGGTGCAGCAACTTTAGTACATGCTTTTAGAAGCTGTAATAAAAGGTGCGCCTCTTCCAGATTCTGACTTTGGGTACCGAGCTTTTTCCACATAAACGCAACGGCATCTAATCGCAGAACATCCACCCCCTGATTCGCAAGATTCAGCAGGATCTTCATCATTTCTGTGAAGACTTTCGGATTGGTGTAGTTCAGATCCCATTGATAGGTATTAAAGACGGTAAAGACCCACTTATTAATCTCGGATAAATACGTGAAATTACCAGGCGCATTTTCAGGGAAAATTTCCGGCAATGTTTGCTCAAATGCATCAGGGATAGAACGGTCATCATACATGTAGTACATGTCCTGGCAGGCTTTATCACCTTGTAATGCTTTTTTCGCCCATTCATGTTCATTCGACGTATGGTTCAGGACTAAATCAAGTTCCAGTAACATACCTTTCTGACGGAAGATTTTGGCAATATTGCGGATATCAGCCATTGAGCCAAATTTTTTATCAACCGCGCGATAATCACTCACAGCATAACCACCGTCATTGGCTTCTTGCGGCATTTTGAGTAATGGCATCAGATGAATATAGTTAATACCAATGTCTTCGAGGTAATCGATCTTTTTCATAAACCCCTTCAGGTTTTTACTGAAACGATCGACGTATAACATCGTTTGAACCCAATTCTGGCTCATGATCCAGTTTTTATCTTCTTCACGCTGGCGATCGAGCTCTTTTAAAGCCTCATCACGACTCAAATACATTTCAGCCAAAGCAAGGATAAGTTGATTGAACTGGCTGCTGAAATCTTCTCGTTCTCCATATAAACGGAAGAAACGCTGATAAATGTCGCCAAACTGCGCACCGAGACGAACCAGAAATTCGGTCAGATCTTTTCCGTTATATTTCTTTCGCAAGCCGGCAACGACCTCATGCAGTAGTTTTTCTTTTGTTACTGACATCTGATACCTCAAATCTTATTGTTATTAAGCAACAGCCAGAATGGCGTTCACTTTTGGTTCTTTTTGTTTTTGCAGCAGACTCTTCGCAGAATCGGTATCAAACAGATGAATATCAGTTAAGTTAAAACCAGCCTGAATTGTTTTACCGCGCGGAATGATGTGACTGCCATCTGTGACGATGACGACTTGATCTTCCCCTGCATATTCGGTGTATGCGAATGTTGAACCGCCAAGTGCTTCAACAACATCAACCTTCAGTTGAATTTTAATTTCACCTGTATCGCCAATCTGGAGATGTTCAGGTCGGATTCCCATTAACAGGTAATCGCCGACCTTGACTGGTTGATCCAGCGTCATCGTAAATTCTTCACCTGCAACCAATTGTAGTGTTGCGTTATTCCCTTCTTGTTTCACAACTTTGGCATTGAGGAAATTCATGCGTGGTGAACCGATAAATCCGGCGACGAATTGATTCACCGGGTTGTGATACAGTTCCAGAGGTGCACCTACCTGCTCAACCCGTCCATCTCGTAGCACGACAATTTTGTCCGCCATGGTCATGGCTTCCACCTGATCATGCGTTACATAGATCATGGTGTTGCCTAACTGTTCATGCAGTTTGGAAATCTCGACACGCATCTGAACACGCAGTTCTGCATCCAAGTTTGAAAGTGGTTCATCAAAGAGGAATACTTTCGGATTACGTACAATTGTACGGCCAATCGCAACACGCTGACGTTGACCACCCGAGAGTTGTTTAGGCAAACGATCAAGTAAATGTTCCAGTTTCAGAATACGAGCAGCCTCAGCAACACGTTGCTCGATTTCTTCTTTTGGTTTTTTCGCAAGTCTTAGACCGAAACTCATATTTTCTTTTACGGTCATGTGTGGATACAGCGCATAGGACTGGAACACCATCGCGATCCCACGATCAGAAGGAGATACTTCATTCACGGTTAAACCATCAATGATCACCTCACCATCAGAGATAGTTTCAAGACCTGCAATCATCCGAAGCAGTGTTGATTTACCACAGCCAGACGGACCAACAAACACCACGAATTCACCGTGTTTGATATTTAAGTCCACGCCATGAATAGTTTCGACTTCGCCAAAACGTTTGATCACTTTATTCAGTTTTAAATCAGCCATATTGCTAATCCTTATTTCAATTCTTTTACTACGAGCGAAATCAACCTTTCACACCGGCACTGGCCATACTGCGAACGAATTTCTTCTGGAAAATCAGGAAAATAATCAGTACTGGGACGGTCACCATACTGGCGTAGGCCATAATTTCACCCCACGCAG
>QKFI01000185.1 GCA_003251455.1 Tolumonas sp. | reverse complement strand
GCGAAGGTTCTTCCGATAGAATCCTGTTTATTGGCCACGAGCAATCCTCCGTTTGATATTGGCCTGCGCCACGAAGTAATCAATCAGCGGAGCAAAAAGGTTTGCGAACAGAATTGCCAGCATCATCCCTTCCGGGAATGCTGGGTTTACGACGCGAATCAAGACCACCATGATGCCGATCAGTGCGCCATACCACCATTTACCCTTATCTGTGAAGGATGCTGAAACCGGGTCGGTGGCCATAAACGCCATCCCGAAAGCGAAACCGCCTAATACCAGATGCCATTGCCAAGGCATGGAGAACATGGCGTTGGTGTCAGAACCAATCACGTTAAATAAAGTGGCGGTGGCTGCCATACCAATCATGACACCCGCGATAATGCGCCACGAGGCAATGCCCATATAGGTGATAAATGCCATCCCGATCAGAATCATCAGGGTTGAGCCTTCACCAATGGAGCCAGGGATGTTTCCAAGGAAGGCATCCATCCAAGAAATTGTCTGGCCGGTCGCGGTATTGATCAATGCATGTTCGCCGCCATGTGCCCATTGACTGAGAGCGGTCGCGCCGGAGAAACCATCGACACCTACCCAGACCGCATTGCCGGAGATTTGCGCCGGATATGCAAAGAACAGAAAAGCACGGCCTGCCAATGCCGGGTTCATGAAGTTCTTACCGGTGCCACCAAACAGTTCTTTGGCAACGACAACGCCAAAGGTGATGCCTAATGCAGCCTGCCAGAGTGGCAGTGTTGGTGGAACAATCAGCGCAAACAGAATCGAAGTGACAAAGAAACCTTCGTTGACTTCATGCTTACGAATAATGCAGAACAGGACTTCCCAGATACCACCCACCGCAAACACAGTGATGTAGATTGGCAGAAAATACATAGCACCCAGCAAGATATTGCTGCAGATGCCAGCTTGATTGCCCAGATTGGCACCCAGAAAATCAGCAAACCAGTAACGCCAGTTGCCATCCAGCAGGGTTGCTAGTGTTGCTGCATCAGGGCTGCCTAAAACCTGATTAATCTGGTGACCAACGTTATACATCCCCCAGAACAAGGTCGGGAATACAGCCACCCAGACCATGATCATGATCCGTTTCAGATCCACGTTGTCGCGAACATGGGCTGCAGAACGTGTGACGGTTCCCGGCGTATAGAAAATGGTCGCTGCTGCTTCATACAGCGGGAACCATTTTTCATACCGGCCGCCCGGCAAAAACTGAGGCTCGATTTTTTCGAGCAGATGTTTCAGGCTCATAAATCAACCCTCCAGTTCAATTTTGGTCAGGCATTGACGCAGTAATGCCCCGTATTCGGTTTTGCCCGGGCAGACAAAAGTACAAAGCGCCAGATCTTCTTCATCGAGCTCAAGGCAGCCTAATTGCTGTGCACTGTCTGTGTCGCCAACGACGAGATCCCGCAGCAGTAAGGTCGGCAGAATATCCAACGGCATGATTTTTTCGTAATTACCGATCGGAACCATGGCGCGGTCGCTACCATTTTTGGCGGTGTTGAAAATAAAACGACCAGCGCCAACGATATGACCGAGGAAGCTGCGGGTGACAGAGAATTTCTTCGCGCCAGGCATGATCCATCCCAGGAATTCTTTATCCCGCCCTTCAGGAATGACAGAAATCTGCAAGTGGAAACGTCCCAGATAGTCGTGCACGTCAGCAGCAATGTTGCCTGACAGTACTGAACCGGATATCACACGCTGTTCACCGTCGAGCAGATTATCATTCAGTAATTCACTGATGTTGGCGCCGATTTCCGTTCGAATTAAGCGCGGATTTTTCACGCCAGGTCCACCGACACTGATGATGCGTTCAGCGTAAATTTCCCCTTTGATAAACAAGTGCCCAATGGCAATCACATCCTGGTAATTGACATGCCACAACATTTTGGTGGCTGAAGCTGGTTCCAGAAAATGGATATGAGTCCCAGGCAAACCAGCCGGATGCGGACCGACAAACACTTGTTCTTCGACATTGCTGACCGGAGAACGTGGCAGCGAGGATTCGCCTTTACAGACGTAGACCTTGCCATCGGTCAGACGGGATAACACCGCCAAACCATCCAGAAATGCGGCGGGTTGCTGCTCGATGATTTTAACGGGATCAGCAGCTAATGGATTTGTATCCATTGCCGTTACGAAAATGGCTTTCGGTGCGCTACCTGGTACCGGTGTTTTACTATAAGGACGCGTTTTCAGGGCTGTCCATAAACCAGATTCGATCAATTGCTGCTGTACGGTTTCACGAGGCAGCGTCGCAAGTTTAGTTGAGTCGTATTTGGCGAAAGTAATCTGGCCGATTGCGTCGTTTTTCTCAATCACCATGGATTGGAAAACACGCTGGTGCCCCCGATTAATCGCCACAATGCGACCGGAAGCTGGCGCGGTAAAGTAAACACCCGGATTTTTTTTGTTTTCAAAAAGTGGCTGACCTTTTTTAACCTCATCTCCTACATTGACGAGCATCGTAGGGCGTAGTCCCGGAAATTCTTCGCCCAGTAACGCCACATGGCGTACAGGTGAAGCATCTTCAATCACGTTTTCCGGTTTACCACTGATGGGGAGATCTAATCCTTTTTTAATCGTGATCATTGTCTTTCCCGGTTGGTTGTTGAAAACGACAGAATGACAACGTACAGAGTATCGGTGATAAATCAACGCGAAAATCGGTGTGCCGATCTCACCAAAAGTTGCCTTCCTGGCGTCTATAGAGGATATCAACAGAACGCTCTCTATAGTAGTGCATGATTTATAACGATTTCTTAATTTTAAATAAGGATTGATAAGAATATTTGATGTGAATCGTGTTCTGGAATTAAAAAGTAGCTCTCGAATGAATCTTTTTGTCTGAAGCAGCAATATTTCTCGGAAAGCGCCACCGTACCGGGGATTGAGTCGTGTGGCGCATCTGGCGATTAATTCATTAACGCCATCGCATCTGCGAGAATTTTATCTCCACGCATCATGCCGTAGTCCATACTATTAATAATGGCGATTGGTTTGTTGAGTTCAGCCGCTTTCTTTTGGAACTCGTCAAATTTATAGCGAATTTGTGGGCCGAGCAGGCAGCAGTCGTATTGCGGTAAGGTTTTTTCGAACTCTTCCATACCGACGGCGTTGATTTCAACTTCAATGCCTTTTTGTGTTGCGGCTTCGCATTTTGTTGACGACCATGCTTGTAGACATACCCGCAGCGCAGCAAAGGAAAATTTTTTTCATAATGATGAAGGCTCCTGTTCAGAAAAGGTCTCAAATGCGTTTTAGATTTTGCATTCACCACTTTCGCATGGGATATATAAAGGGTCTGTGAACTGTTTCTCAAAAATTGAGAAGGTCTCAAACTGACAAGCGAGGTTGTGAAATAGCGCATGTGGTTATTAGATCAAATCGTTGAAAGTCGGGTAAAAAAAGCGCAGGAAGAAGGGCAATTTGATAATTTGCCCGGACAGGGAGAACCGTTGCATCTGGATGATGACAGTATGGTGCCGGAACATTTGCGTGTCGGTTACCGAATACTGAAGAATCACGGTATCATTCCACCTGAGCTGGAATGGCGAAAAGAGATTACCCGCATTGAGGATTTACTGCATTCGATCCAGAAAGATGATCCGGCAAGTACTGATTTGCGTAAACGATTACGTTTACTGCAATTGCAGGTTGGTATTGATCAGGAACGAAAAGGCATAAATCGCTAATGAAATATATTGGAGCTCACGTCAGCGCTGCTGGCGGTGTTGAGCTGGCTGTTGAACGCGCCGTTGAAATCGGAGCGAACGCTTTTGCTTTATTTACAAAAAACCAGCGCCAGTGGCATGCGCCTGCATTGACGGAAAAAACCATTACCGCATTCAGACGAGCCTGTGAAAAAGCTGGATTCCTGCCGGAACAAATCCTGCCGCATGATTCCTATTTAATCAATCTTGGTCATCCGGAGCCGGAAGCGCTGATAAAATCTCAGGATGCCTTTGTCGACGAGATGAAACGTTGTGAGCAGCTTGGGTTGTGTTATCTCAATTTTCATCCCGGAAGTCATTTAAAGAAAATATCGGAAGCCGAGAGTCTGGCGATCGTCGCTGAGTCGATTAATCATGCCCTTTCTGTGACGACAGGGGTTACCGCGGTGATTGAAAATACGGCTGGGCAGGGAACCAATCTTGGCTGGCAGTTTGAACATCTGGCCGAGATTATCCGACAGGTCGAAGACAAGTCGCGGGTTGGCGTGTGTTATGACACCTGTCATGCCTTTGCCGCTGGCTATGATATGCGTACACCGAAAACGGCTGCTGCGACTTTTGCAGAATTTGAACGGGTAGTGGGTTTTCAGTATCTGAAAGGTATGCATATCAATGGGGCGAAATGTACTTTCGGCAGCCGGGTTGACCGGCACCATAGTTTGCTGGAAGGCAATCTCGGCACGGCAGTGTTTGAGTTCATCATGAACGACAGTCGCTTTGATCGGATTCCATTGATTTTGGAAACAATTAATCCTGACATCTGGCCAGAAGAAATCCGCTGGTTGCGTAGTTTGGCGCATCAATAAAAGTTGCAACCTTCCCACTATGGCACTATTGAGCTTCTCGGGAAGGTTGTTTATGCTCATCGTTAGATTTTCTTCTGAGAGATGACTGTGCTGAGACGTTTTGGTTTCTACATCATGCTGATGCTGGCAGGCTGGATCCCTTTCCAGTCGGTTGCGGCGTGGCAGATGATGGCCAAAGGGACTTTGTCACAGGATGTTGTGATTTCAGCACCGATGTCGATGATGAATAGCGAACATGAGCTGGCTGCTTCCTGTCATGATTCGATGGCGGAACCAGTGCATCACACCGCATCTTCGGACGATCATTTCTTATATTCTGAACATGGTTCGCATTGTGCCAGTTGCCTGTCGTTGTGTACGGGTTTCCCTGCGGCCAGTTTGGTCTCAAATGATGTTCTTCCGCTAAAGTCAGTCATGACGCCAGCAGAACCTTGGCTCTATACCTACGTTCATACACCTTCCTTTGAACGACCACCTCGTTCATTCATTTCCTAAGCGTTTTCTCTTTTGTTGCTTTTCTGCACAGCACGATGTTGTTGTGGCTTATCTTGCTTATTAGGAATTGAATCATGAAAAAATTATCTTTAGTTGTTGGTCGTTCTCTGTTGGTTGCTGGTCTTTTCGTTGCTGCTCTGCCTGCTGTGCAAGCGGAGACCATGTCGCATGACATGTCTCAGATGAATATGTCTCCATCTGCAAATCAATATCCCCTCAATGGTACCGTTGTGTCGATTGATGAAGCAAAACATCAGGTCACGCTGACTCATGACGCGGTTACTGAACTGAACTGGCCAGCAATGACCATGCCCTTTCAGGTGGCCGATTTATCGGTTCTGAACGGTTTGAAACCGGGCCAGCACATCATGGCGATGTTCACCACAAAAGAGGGTGAGTCACCAACAATTGTTTCTCTGCACACCATGTAATTCGCCAGAGGATGTCGGTTCAGCCGACACCTCTTTTTTGCGACGGATGAGCCTGCAGGTCTGATTGCAGGCACGGAGAACAGAATGAAATTAGCAGCATTCAGTTGGTTGCTGGCTGGTATTCTGGCTGGCGCAGGGGGTGTGTATGCCTGGAATTTGACCCAATCGCATGATTTGGCAAACTCCGGTGCCGCAACGTCAGAAAATTCTGCACCCCAAGAACGGAAGATCCTGTATTACCGCAACCCGATGGGTCAGCCAGATACATCGCCTGTTCCGAAAAAAGACAGCATGGGGATGGATTACATTCCGGTCTATGCGGACGAAGTGAAACCGGAACCGAAGGAGCGGAAGATCCTGTATTACCGCAATCCGATGGGGCAGCCGGATACATCACCTGTGCCGAAAAAAGACAGCATGGGGATGGATTACATTCCGGTCTATGCAGATGATGCGCCGGCAGAAAAGGGAACTGTCACGATTGATGCCAGCCGGCAGCAGAATTTGGGGGTCGTTTCTGTCGCGGCAAAAATGGCGCAATTGACCCGAAGTATCAAAGCGGTCGGTATGTTTGCGGTGGATGAGCGTCGGCAGTATACCGTGACCGCAAAGCTGGATGGTTGGGTTGAAAAACTGTATGTCAACGCGACGGGTGATGAAGTGAAAGCCGGGCAACCGTTGTTTGAGCTTTACAGCCCTGATTTGGTCGTTGCGCAGCAAGAATACCGAATTGCGCAACAAATGCCACAGTTGGAAAACCGGAAACAGAATTTCGGTCAGGCAGCGCTGACGCGTTTACGCTATTGGGATATTCCTGAATCAGCGATTCAACGTCTTGCCAAAGGCGGGGAGGTCAAACGCTCCTTACCGCTGACATCACCGGTCACAGGTGTGGTACTGACTAAAAATATCACGCAGGGGATGAAATTCGCTGCGGGTGCTGCTTTATATGAAATTGCTGACTTATCGCATCTCTGGTTATTAGCGGATGTATTTGAGCAGGATCTGGCTGCAGTGAAGGTTGGTCAACCGGTGTCGATGACCGTGAATGCATTCCCCGGGAAGACGTTTAGCGGCAAGATCTCATTTATCTATCCAACCCTGAACACTGAAACACGAACCGTTCAGGTGCGAATTGAGCTGGATAATCCGCAAAATCTGCTGAAACCCGGCATGTATGCACAAGCCATGTTGCAAAGCAGTGTCGGCAATCAGATGCAGACGGTCGTACCGGAGTCGGCATTGATCGACAGTGGTAAACGACAGGTTGTGCTGATTGATAAAGGTGACGGTAAGTTTGCCCCGAGAAGCGTAGAGGTCATTGGTCGTGGTGCCCTGGAAAACGGAGAACGGCAAATCGCAGTAACTGGCGTGCAACCGGGAGAAAAAGTAGTCACACAGGCAAACTTCCTGATCGACTCAGAAAGTAATCTCCAAGCGGCATTCTCCGCAATGGGAGGGTAGTCTCGATGTTGCAGAAACTTATTCACTGGTCGTTACACAATATCTTTCTGGTCCTGCTGCTGACGTTCTTTACGATTGCGGGTGGCATTTATGCGGTGATGAAGACGCCACTGGATGCCATTCCTGACTTATCGGATGTTCAGGTGATTGTCTATACCGACTATGCCGGACAAGCGCCGCAGGTTGTTGAGGATCAGGTCACGTATCCGCTCACTTCGGCGCTGCTGTCGGTGCCGAAGGCAAAAGTGGTGCGGGGCTATTCCTTCTTCGGCTCTTCCTTTGTGTATGTCATTTTTGAGGACAATACCGATCTGTATTGGGCGCGTTCGCGCGTACTCGAATACCTGAATGGGGTAACAGGCAAATTGCCCAGTGGGGTGACGCCAACGTTAGGACCGGATGCAACAGGTGTTGGTTGGGTCTATCAGTATGCGCTGGTGGCGAAGAACCAGACTTTGGCGGCACTGAGAACCTTGCAAGACTGGACGTTGCGTTATCCGCTTTCAGCGACACCGGGTGTGGCAGAAGTTGCAAGTGTCGGTGGGTTTGTCAAACAATATCAGGTCGTCCTTGATCCCCGAAAATTACAAGCCTATGGGATCTCGCCACTGACGGTGATGGAAACGATCCGGAATAACAATCAGGACATCGGTGGCCGTGTGATTGAAATGGCTGAAACCGAGTTTATGGTTCGAGCCAAAGGATATCTGCGAAATCTGGATGATATCCGGCATCTGGTGGTTAAATCAGTCAATGGTACGCCAGTACTGGTTCAGGATTTAGCGAAAGTAGAACTGGTTCCGAATGAGCGTCGTGGATTATCTGAACTCAATGGTGAAGGTGAGGTTGCCTCCGGGATTGTCGTCGCAAGAACCGGTGAAAATGCGCTGAATGTCATTGAACAGGTCAAAGCGAAATTACAAAACCTGAAAGGCAGCCTGCCGGAAGGAACCAGTATCGTCCCTGTTTATGATCGGTCTGAATTGATTAACCGGGCAATAGATACGTTAAAACATACGCTGCTTGAAGAAAGCACGATTGTTGCGATTGTCTGTGTGCTTTTCCTGCTTCATGTGCGCAGCGCATTAGTTGCGATCCTGATGTTGCCGGTCGGGATTCTGGCTTCATTCATCGGCATGCATCTCATCAACCTTAACTCAAATATCATGAGCCTTGGTGGTATTGCCATTGCAATTGGAGCCATGATTGATGCGGCTATTGTCATGGTCGAGAACGCGCACAAGCATCTGGAACGTGCATCTCCGGGTCAAACCCGACGCGACATCATGTATGAAGCTTGTAAAGAGGTTGGTCCGGCACTTTTCTTCTCATTGCTGATCATCACTGTTTCTTTTCTTCCCGTATTTACATTGGAGTCGCAGGAAGGCCGAATGTTCAGCCCGCTGGCATTCACAAAAACTTTCTCCATGGCTGCCGCAGCATTGCTTTCTGTGACACTGGTTCCGGTGTTGATGCTGATTTTCATTCGGGGTCACATCATCTCCGAGCAGAAAAACCCGATCAACCGTGTACTGATCGCTGGCTATAAACCACTGATCTCGTTGGTACTGAAAGCGAAGAAAACCACCATCTTTTTGGCATTGCTGATGTTGGCGGCAACGCTCTATCCATTGCGCCATATCGGAAGTGAATTCATGCCGACTCTGCATGAAGGCACACTGTTATTCATGCCGGCAGCGTTACCGGGCATGAGTGTGACGAAGGCGGCTGAAGTGCTTCAGCAGCAAGATCGTATCATCAAGTCATTCCCTGAGGTTGAATCGGTGTTCGGGAAAGCCGGACGAGCGAATACGGCGACCGATCCGGCCCCTCTGGAAATGTTTGAGACGGTCATCAATCTGAAGCCGGAATCAGAATGGCGTCCGGGCATGACTGCAGAAAAGCTGGTGGATGAGTTGGATAAAGCCGTCAAAATGCCGGGGATTGCAAACTCTTGGACGATGCCGATCCGCGCTCGCATTGATATGTTGTCAACCGGGATCCGAACCCCCATCGGTATTAAGGTATTCGGCCCTGACTTAGCGGGGATTGAGCGAATTGCCTTACAGGTTGAACAAGCGGTGAAAGATGTTCCGGGAACCCGCAGTGCATATGCGGAACGCATTACCGGTGGTTATTATCTGACGATTGTTCCGGATCGGGATGCTCTGGCTCGTTATGGTTTATCAATGAGCACAGTGCAGAATGTCATCGCGACCGCATTGGGTGGTGAGACCATTACCAATACCGTCGAAGGTCGTGAGCGTTACAGTGTGATCTTGCGATATCCTCGCGAATTGCGGGATAGTCCGCAGCGCATTGCTTCGGAAGTGCTGGTACCGACAGAAAATGGCTTGATCCCGCTTGGACAATTAGCCAGCCTGCGACTTGAGCAGGGACCACCGAGTATTCGAACGGAAAATGCAGAACTGGCTGGTTATGTCTACGTCGATTCCGGTGACCGGGATATCGGCTCTTACGTTGCCGAGGCGAAACAACGGGTTGCACAACAGGTCAAACTGGAGCCCGGTTATCACTTGAGCTGGAGTGGTCAGTTTGAGTATATGGAACGTGCAAAAGCGCGTCTGGCGATTGTCGTACCATTTACGCTGTTGATTATCGATAGCCTCATCGTGTTGCTCTCCGTGCCGTTCGCTTTGGTCGGGGGGATCTGGCTAATGTGGTGGCTGAACTATGCCTGGTCTGTAGCGGTCGTGGTTGGGTTTATTGCTTTGGCAGGGGTGGCTGCAGAAACTGGTGTCATCATGCTGATTTATCTGGAACATGCCTGGCGGGAGCGACAGCTCGAAGAACAAGGACAGGTAACACTGAAAGACCTCTACACGGCGATTATCGTTGGGGCTGCTGAACGTGTACGTCCCAAAATGATGACTGTTGTGACCATCATGTGTGGGTTACTTCCTATCATGTGGGGAACAGGGACGGGTTCGGAAGTAATGCGACGCATTGCGGCACCGATGGTAGGCGGTATGGTGTCATCAACGATATTGACGTTATTGGTGATCCCGGCAATTTATGCATTGGTAAAACAGTGGCAACATCGCCTGAAATAAAAAAACGCCTCGAAAGAGGCGTTTTTCTTATTCATCGGTGTTACAGGGTGCGACCGATTCCCGCACAATTAATTCACCATGGAAGGTCGGGATCGCAAAGACATTATCGCGGTTAATCATGTGAATGACCTGTTCAACCGCAGTTTTTGTCATTTCAATGACCGGAATATGAACCGTAGTGAGGGACGGGGTCATGAATGCTGTCATCGGTTCGTTATCAAAACCAAATCTTCAGGAATTTTCCGGCCGGATTCGTTCAAAGCACGATAGGCACCTTCAGCCATATTATCGGTACAGCAAAACAGCGCAGTAAATTCGCTTCCGTTATCCAGCAATTCCCGACAGGCTGTATAGCCGCTGGGGATTAAGTTTTGTCCATGCGCAACCAGATTTGGATCGTATGGAATCCCATAATCGTCAAGTGCATCCCGATATCCTTGCAGACGTGCTTGAGCCGTTGGCGTTTTCATTCTTGCCGTGATACAGGCAATTTTACGGTGACCTGCTTTCAGTAGATGGGTTACAGCCATATGCGCAGCTTCCTGCTGGGCAAACACAATAGTGCGTTCTGGGGCTTTTGGCAGGTATCGGTTCATAACCATCAGTGGAATAGGGAGTTCGCCGATCATTTCCATGATTTTTTCTTCTGTGAGGAAACGACTATAGAGAATGATCCCATCACAGCACCGATCAACGAGCATTTGGATCGCCTGAATTTCACGCTCCGGATTATCGTGTCCGTCGGTCACAACTAACTGTTTACCAGCTAATTCAGTGCTTTGTGCTGCTTGTCGCAACAAGTCACCAAAGAAGTTACCACTGAAGTCTGAAACAATAAGGCCAATCGTGTCTGAACGTTGCTTAGCTAATGCTTGCGCCAAACCGTTCGGACGATAGTTGAGTTCCTGA
>QKFI01000252.1 GCA_003251455.1 Tolumonas sp. | reverse complement strand
CGCGTTGACTGCATACAAAGTGCAATTCGATCCGGCCATGCGAATGCCGTCAGGATATCAATATGTTGATGAGAAAATGGAGGAATTGATCTGGCAGGCTTAAATCGTTGCCACCAGCGTTGTGCTGCTGATTTAAGCTGATTTACAGATTGCTGAAGTTGTACGGATAACTGCCCGGTCGTGAGTATCCGATCTTCAAGCAATGCCATCAGATAACAGGCTTCAGAAAGTATGCCATCCATACCCTCCTGTTCCAGTTTTTCAGCATTCAATAACATATGTCCAAATCGAGGTTCACAGGGCAAAGTCGCGATCCGCTGACCTTCCTCGGTGAGCTTGTCATTTTTCAGTACATCCAAACGCTGTAACAATGTTCGTCCGGCAGCCAAAGCAGGCGCAGGCGGGACATCCAGTAATGGTAATGCCTCTGGCGTCGTTCCCCACTGTGCGGCCTCAACCAATAATCCGGATAAATCACTGCGGATAATTTCCGGTGGTGCTTGCTCCTCCAACCGCGCCAGCTGTTCCTGAGACCACAAACGATAACAAACGCCGGGACCAAGACGACCTGCACGCCCTGCACGTTGTGTAGAAGAAGCCTTGCTGATCATGCGGGTGTCCAGTCGGGAAACACCGGTTTTCAAATCAAAATAGCTACGACGCTCCAAACCACTATCAATGACAACTGAAATCCCTTCAATGGTCAGCGACGTCTCAGCCACATTCGTCGCTAATACGACTTTCCGCTGATTGTGTTCACTTGGCCGAATCGCAGCCTGTTGGTCAGAAAAAGGAAGTCGCCCATGTAATGGTGCAATCAATGTCTGTGCATCAACCTTTTCTTTCAACCAAACGGCTAATCGATCAATCTCTCCTGCTCCCGGTAAAAAGACCAACATATTCCCGGATTGCTGATTTAAAGCCGTCAGAACACAACTCCCCCATTGCGGGATCATCGGTTGTTGGCGATTCACGGGCGAATAAAAATAAGTGATTGGGAAGGTTCGTCCCGGACAGGACGTGACTTGGGCATCAGGCATCAGTGATAATAAAGGCAGCCCCTCCAGTGTTGCTGACATCACCAGAATTTTTAGATCCGGTCTTAATGCAACCTGACTTTCGAGTGCAAATGCCAGTGCAGTATCAGCCTGCAAACTCCGCTCATGAAATTCGTCAAAAATCAGCACATCAATCCCGGTGAGTTCCGGATCTTGCTGTAACATTCGCGTCAGCACCCCTTCCGTCACAATCTCCAGACGGGTTTCCGAACTCACCCGTTGTTCTCCACGGATCCGATAACCGACCGCTTTGCCCAATGGCTGGTGTGACTGTTCTGCCAGATAGCTCGCGATGTTTTTCGCGGCGAGTCGCCGGGGCTCCAGCATGATGATTTTCCCTTCGACAGGAAGATGACGCAGCAAATGCAAAGGGACAGCCGTAGATTTACCAGCACCAGGAGCGGCCTGAAGAATGACCTGATTGAAATCAGTACATTGCTGTGTAATTTGCGATAAATAATCGTCGATAGGTAAACCAGTACTCGGCAGGCATTGTGCCAAAGGCAAGGCGGTGAAGACAACCGAAAGCCTGATTTCAGAGGATTACAGTAAGCCTTCTCGATCCATTGCAGCCAGCACCGAAGGTCGTTTCGCAATACGTTCACGGAAAGCAACAATGTTTGGCCATTGCTCCAGCGAGATCTGTAAACGAGCAAACCAACCCGTGACAACAAACAGATAGAAGTCAGCTACGGTCGCCTGATCGCCTAATAAATAAGGCGTCTCAGCCAACTGCTGCTCCGCATGTTCAACACGACCAGACAGACGAGCCAGCAATGGTTGACGCTGTTCTTCAGTCAAACCCGGCGCAAATAAAGGCCCGCAATTTTTATGTAACTCAGTCGCAATATAATTCACCCATCCAATCGTTTTATATCGCGCTGCACCAGCGACAGGAATTAATCCTTTCTCTGGTGCCAAATCAGCAACATATTGCAGGATCGCAGGCCCTTCGGTCA
>QKFI01000384.1 GCA_003251455.1 Tolumonas sp. | reverse complement strand
AAAAAAGGCGTTCACCAATCAGGAAAACGCCTTTTATTTCAATTCTTTAGCAATGAATGATTAGTTCATGCCGTATTTTTTCAGTTTTTTACGCAGTGTACCGCGGTTGATACCCATCATGATTGCAGCACGGGTCTGATTGCCACGAGTGTACTGCATGATAATGTCGAGCATTGGCGCTTCAACTTCACTTAAAACCATTTCGTACAATTCTGCAACGTCTTGGCCATTTAACTGTGCCAGGTAGTTACGTAAGGCCTGTTGTACTGAATCACGCAGAGGGCGTTGAACAGGTTGATGAGTTTGCGCGTGAGTGACGGTGGTTACCAGTGCGTCAGAAGTCAGGTTTTGATCCAACATAATTTTTTCTGCTCTTCATTATGCAATTACGTTACTAAAAAACTGTTCCAGTGCTGACAACTGCTCTTCAGCGGTAGTCAATGCATTGAAACCTCTCCGAAAATGCTTTGCTGACTCGTATCTCTCCAGATACCAGGCAACATGTTTTCTGGCAAAGCGCACACCCTTATATTCACCATAGAACGCGTGCAAGGCAGCAACGTGTTCTGAGACAGTTGCTCTGATTTCCGACCATTCCGGCTCTGGTAAATCAGATCCCTGTTCAAGATAGTGTCGTATCCGACGGAACAACCATGGTTGTCCCTGTGCTGCACGGCCTATCATAATGGCATCTGCACCCGTATATTCCAGTACACGAAGTGCTTTTTGAGGTGAGTCAATATCACCGTTAGCGACAACAGGAATCGAAACCTGCTGTTTAATTGCTTTAATCGTGTCGTATTCAGCATGACCATTAAACAAGCAGGCTCGTGTCCGGCCATGCACTGTTAATGCCTGAATACCACATGATTCGGCTAATAAAGCAATCTCGACACCATTGCGGTTTTCAGTGTCCCATCCGGTTCGGATTTTCAGGGTCACAGGAACATCAACAGCGTTCACTACAGACTGCAATATCTCCCGCACAAGAGGAGGGTCTTGCAGCAGAGCTGAACCAGCTAAACGACGATTAATCTTCTTAGCAGGACAACCCATATTGATATCAACTATCTGTGCACCTTCTGCGACAGAGCGTTGGGCAGCATTCGCCATCCATTCAGGCTCTGATCCCACAATTTGCACAGAGCGTATGCCCGGCTCATCAGCCAAATACATTCGCTTCAGCGATTTGTCAGTATCCCAGGTATCAGGATTCGCTGACATCATTTCTGATACCGCCATGCCAGCTCCCATTCGCAGACACAACTGTCGAAACGGTTGATCTGAAACGCCTGCCATCGGTGCCACAATAACCGGTGCGGGCAGGGAATATGGTCCTATTTGCATGACGAGTACCTAAGCTTGAGGGCGCGTATCTTACGGCTTTTTCACGACGCTGAAAAGGTTATAAATTGAGCGTAACGCGAAAAAAATACTTGTATTTTCACGAAAAAAGGGTTCATGAAAATACAGTAATCATTAGCTAATTAAATAACGACAGAGAAACAGCAAGTTAGCTTCTTTTTACGCCATCCAGCCGACACCACTCTTCCCGAACAGTGGCTGGGTTCATTTCAAACCATTCGCCATAAACTGCGAGCAGCTCTTCTGCCTGAGACTCCAACAGCCCTGAGATCGCAACGAGTCCACTAGGTTTGACGAGCCCGCTAATTAGTCCAGAAAGCTCGCGGAGAGGGCCTGCCAGAATATTGGCAACAACAATATCAACCTTCAGATCTGATGGTTGGTTCTCTGGTAAATATAACTCCAGTTGCTCTGCAACACCGTTGCGTTCTGCATTGTCACGACTTGCATCGATCGCCTGCGGGTCAATATCGATACCAATCACACGCGCAGCACCCAATTTTAAAGCTGCAATTCCCAGAATCCCTGAACCACAGCCAAAGTCGACAATGGTTTTTCCTTTGAGATCGAGACTATCAAGCCATTGCAAGCATAATGCGGTGGTTGGGTGAGTCCCTGTACCAAATGCAACACCCGGATCAAGCAACACATTGACTGCCGTAGGATCCGGAACATCCCGCCAGCTTGGACAAATCCATAACCGTTCGCCAAACTGCATTGGCTGGAAGTGTTCCATCCATTCCCGTACCCAGTCTTTGTCTTCTAGCAATTCAACCTGATAGGGGATATCTTCGCCAAAATGCTGTTGGAAAAATGCCACAATCGGCGCAGGATCCGTTTCAGCATCAAATAAACCAATACAACGGGTATCTCCCCAAAGTTTTGTCTCTCCAGGGAGCGGCTCATAGACAGGTGTATCTTCCGCATCCATATAAGTCACTGCCTGAGCACCTAAGCCCATCAACATATTGCTGACTTTGTCGGCGGTTTTCGCGGTGGCATTAATTTTAATTTGGATCCAAGGCATGGCGTTATCGATAAAACTCGCAGATTAAAAAATGAATTTTAACACGAAAGGCATCTTTCGATGGTGTTTTTAAGAAATGAGATAACAGAAAGTCAAACTTAGTCCAGCTTGAATGGCATTAGTGTCCGGCATTCTCGAGGCGTTAAATCCTGTGATTGTCGTTTCGCTAATCCCTGGATACGACTTTCAATCGTTAATGCAATAGGGCCGGTCATTAATTCTGCTTTTTGTGGTGTCACAATAATTACGGACATCACACCAATTTCATGAAGCTGAGGTTTATTGATATCTGCAACAGTTTCTACTTCAACGACGAGTTTGGTTAGATCAGCTTTGAGAGATACCAGATTATCTAAACCACCGAGTGCTTTCAGATAGTTGATGGTGAGATAGTCCACATCTAATAAAAGATTATCCTGATGATTGTCTTGTTTATCATCTTTCATAGTTGTGGTCAGATGCTTGCTCACAAATAAAGACGAAAATAACGCTTTTGGATAACGGACAATATCATGACGTAATTCATAAGCCAGCAGACTGAACAGCATCACGGGAATCGCGAACCAGATTTGTGGCAAATTAGCATAGGCTGCTTGCTCCAGTTGCAACCAGTGACAACCGTAATTGACAAATCCCAGCATCAGCAATGCACCGAAACAATGCCAAGGAGCCCAAAATAGCAGAAGCAATAAAACCGGTTGGATCTGCCCACTGAAAATTGCAAGCATGCTAAGAATAATATTCAGCGTCCATTTTTGCTGTTTAGTGCCCGGGATCGCTGCCACTGCATGCTGGAAAATCCAGGAGATACTCAGCATGATGATCCAGGCATGCTTTGAGGCTAACAATGATTGCCAGTTTTCTGGTTGCGGACTGAATTGGGCAATCGAGCTGCCACCAATGTAAAAAAGTGGTTCGAGACAGAGTAATAAACTGTCGCTCTGGACTTGGTTTAATTCAAAATCAACGAGATGCAAAATTCCGGCGATCGGAAAGGATAACAGCATGCAAATGAGGCTGTTGACCATCAGAACAATGCTATCCCCCTGAAAAGATCGTAACCAGACAGGAACGCGAATACGCTGAATTGATGGTGTGAAGACAATCACGGAGTAAGCGCTGATAAAAGCACTCAGATAATTCGTGCTAATTGTTGTTGGTGCAAGAATGCGTAGTAGTTCTGAAAGGATAAAATAACCAAGTGCAGCATTTAATGGCTGCATTTCATACTTATATGGTGTCTTACTGATGATGAGTGCTATGCAAACGAGTAATGGCGCTATTTGCACAATCCCTTGAATGCTTGCAAGCCAAATGTAGCCGGTATAAGCAATTTCTGAGAAAAACATATGCGGAATATTGGCAAAAGCCAATAAAAAAACAGGTAGTAAAATAACCAGTTGTTTGTGGTTTTCTGAATTGCTTACTGTCATATCTAAATTAAATCTGTGACGACGCAAGCATTTTAAATTAAAAAAATTAAAAGATCAGGTATTAATTCAGATCCGGCTAATAAAAAAGGCCGCAATTGCGGCCTTATCGTAGAGGATTATAGTCCTAACTTCTTGTGAAGATAGTGAATATTGGTCCCACCATGCTGGAAGTTTTCATCACGAAGAATTTCTTTGTGTAAAGGAATATTCGTTTTAATCCCTTCAACAATCAACTCATCCAGTGCCTGACGCATCCGGGCAATTGCAACATCACGATTCTCACCGTAACAAATCAGTTTCCCGATCATTGAATCGTAATGTGGCGGAACACTGTAACCAGAGTAAATGTGAGAATCCCAACGCACGCCTAAACCGCCTGGTGCATGGAACCACTGAATTTTACCTGGTGCAGGCAGGAAGGTACTTGGATCTTCCGCATTGATACGACATTCAATAGCATGACCACGGATTTTGATTTCATCCTGTTTGATTGACAGTGGCTGACCAGCAGCAATTTTTAACTGCTCTTTAATCAAATCAACACTGGTAATCATTTCAGTAACAGGATGTTCAACCTGAATACGGGTATTCATTTCGATGAAATAGAATTCACCGTTTTCATACAGGAACTCGAAAGTACCTGCACCGCGGTAACCAATTTCGATACAAGCGCGAACACAACGCTCACCGATATAACGGCGCATTTCTTCCGTAATACCTGGTGCCGGTGCTTCTTCGACAACTTTCTGATGACGACGTTGCATAGAGCAGTCACGTTCGCCCAGATAAATTGCATTACCCTGACCGTCTGCTAATACCTGAATTTCGATATGACGTGGGTTTTCCAGGTATTTCTCCATGTAAACCATGTCATTGCCGAAGAATTGGCCTGCTTCTGATTTAGTCAGTGCAACTGAGTTTTGTAATTCTTCCTCGGTGCGGACAACACGCATACCGCGTCCACCGCCGCCGCCAGCAGCTTTAATGATAACCGGATAACCAATCCGTTTAGCAATGGCAGCATTCTGTTTAGCATCATCACCAATCGGGCCGCCAGAACCAGGTACACAAGGAACACCTGCTTTTTTCATTGCGTCAATTGCAGAAACTTTGTCGCCCATCAGGCGGATCGTCTCAGCTTTCGGACCAATGAAAATAAAGCCAGATTTTTCAACTTGTTCTGCGAAATCGGCATTTTCAGAGAGAAAACCATAACCAGGATGAATGGCGACAGCACCGGTGACTTCTGCTGCAGCAATAATAGAAGGCACATTCAGATAAGAATCTTTTGCGGCTGGCTTACCAATACAGATCGTTTCATCCGCCAGTTTGACATGCTTCAGATCGCGGTCTGCCGTGGAATGCACAGCTACCGTTTTGATTCCGAGTTCTTTGCATGCGCGCAAAATGCGCAGCGCGATCTCGCCACGGTTAGCGATGACAATTTTATCCAACATAGCAAGCTCTCTTATTCGATGATAAACAGAGGCTGATCAAACTCAACGGTATCGCCGTTTTCAACCAGGATACTTTTAACAACACCAGCTTTATCAGACTGGATCTGGTTCATCATTTTCATTGCTTCTACGATGCACAAAGGATCACCAACTTTCACAGTCTGACCAACTTCAACAAATGCTGGTGAATCAGGATTTGAAGAGCGATAGAAAGTACCCACCATCGGAGAGCGTAATGTATGACCACTCACAGCTTCTTGTGCTGAAGCTGCAGCAGCAGGTGCTGCGACAGTCGGAGCTGGAGCTGCCGCTGCTTGAGGTACTGCAAAATTCACCATAGGTGCAACCTGACCACTGACCGCACGGCTGATGCGAACAGATTCTTCACCTTCGGTGATTTCCAGTTCAGCAATGCCGGATTCTTCTACCAGCTCGATCAGTTTTTTGATTTTACGGATATCCATTTGCATTCTCAGTTCAACTTCTTCTGCTTGTTAGTTAACTTGAAGACCGTTCGAGAAAACGAACGGCCGCCTTCAGCGCATATTCATAACCGTCAGCGCCCAAACCACAAATCACACCTTTTGCTATATCAGACAAATAAGAGTGATGGCGGAATGGTTCGCGGGCATGAACATTCGATAAATGAATTTCGATAAATGGGATTGAAACCCCTAAGAGTGCATCACGAAGTGCAACACTTGTGTGTGTAAATGCAGCCGGGTTAATAATGATAAAATCAATTTTCCCCATAGCTGAATGAATGGTGTTAAGAAGCTCAAATTCTGCATTCGATTGCAGATGGCTTAATTCAACATTCAGATCTACAGATAAATGCTGTAAGTGAGTAATAATGTCATTAAGCGTCGTTGCACCGTAGATCCCTGGTTCACGTTTTCCTAACAAATTCAAATTAGGGCCGTTCAGTACTAAAATACGGTATTTTGTCGTCATCGTGTCATTATCCTCAGCAATTGTGCTGCGATCTTGTATTTTCTATTTTCTTCTTTATTTGACTGTATAAAAATAGCACAAACAAAGGTGATCTTCACAATAATCCGCAAGATTACCGTAGTTTCCAGCACGTTGTCAGCATTTTCATGTGAAAAAGTCTAAAAAAGATAAAAGATAGAATGAAGGGGGATGCTACATGCTGATCGGGAACAAGATCGTAAAAACACGTGCATTATTGATGCGCTGCACTCTGAGTCAAGGTAGAATATAACAAGACACTAACATGACGCCATGAGTCAGGAGACATTAAATAATGCTGAAGCGTGATATGAACATCGCCGATTATGATCCGGAGCTGTGGGCTTCAATCGTGG
>QKFI01000212.1 GCA_003251455.1 Tolumonas sp. | reverse complement strand
GCTTGTGGTAAGCCAACAGCCTGCATACGTACGTTCGTAATGAATTCAACATATTGGCACAGAATATCTTTGTTCAGCCCCAGCATAGAACCATCTTTAAACAGATACTCAGCCCATTCCTTTTCCTGCTCAGCAGCATTTTTAAACAGGTTGAAACATTCATCCTGAAGTTCTGCGGCAATTTCAGCAAAATCAGGATCATCGCTGCCATCACGTAAAATATTCAGCATATGCTGTGTGCCAGTCAGATGCAGGGCTTCATCACGAGCAATCAATTTAATGATTTTCGCGTTGCCTTCCATGAGTTCACGTTCTGCAAATGCAAATGAACAAGCGAAACTGACGTAGAAACGGATTGCTTCCAGAGCGTTCACGCTCATCAGGCACATATACAATTTTTTCTTGAGCTCGCGCAGCGATACATCAACCGTTTCGCCATTGATCTGATGCTGACCTTCACCGAGTAACTGCCAGTATTGGGTGAGGGCAATTAACTCATCGTAGTAATGAGCAATATCTTTGGCTCGGTTAACGATGTGCTGGTTGACCACGATGTCATCAAAGACAATTGCTGGGTCGTTCGTGATATTGCGGATGATATGCGTATAAGAACGAGAATGGATGGTCTCTGAAAAAGACCATGTCTGGATCCAGGTTTCCAGTTCTGGAATTGAAACCAACGGCAGCAAGGCGACGTTCGGGCTACGACCTTGAATCGAGTCCAGCAAAGTTTGGTATTTCAGGTTTGAAATAAAAATATGCTGTTCATGTGCCGGCAACGCACGGTAATCAATACGATCCTGCGAAACATCTACTTCTTCCGGACGCCAGAAGAAGCTTAATTGTTTCTCAATCAAACGTTCGAAAATTTCATATTTCTGTTGGTCATAACGTGCAACGTTCACTGTCTGACCGAAAAACATTGGTTCTTTTAATGCGTTATTTGGCTGTTGTGTAAAGGTGCTATAGGCCATTTTATATTCCTGCAACAGAGAGGCCTCTGTATTCAGAGGCCTTATCTTCTACTTAAATCTTACATGCACCGCCGGCGCAATCATCCATCTCTGGTTGTGCAGCTGTTTTGGTCAACTGCGCATCTTCAGCACCATCACGGGTGTTATGGTAATACAGGGTTTTCACACCATATTTGTATGCCGTCAGCAGATCTTTCAGCAACTGTTTCATCGGAACTTTCTGTCCTTCGAAACGGCTAGGGTCATAACTGGTATTGGCTGAAATCGACTGATCGATAAATTTCTGCATGACACCGACTAATTGCAGATAACCGTCATTGTTTGGCATTGACCATAACAGTTCGTATTTATCTTTCAGTTCGGTATAGCCAGGAACGACCTGACGCAAGATACCATCTTTAGACGCTTTCACGCTGATCAAACCACGTGGCGGTTCAATACCGTTTGTACCATTCGCAATCTGGCTGGATGTCTCTGATGGCATCAACGCAGTCAGTGTTGAGTTACGTAAACCATATTGTTTGATGTCTTTACGCAGTGCTTCCCAGTCTAAATGCAGTGGTTCTTTACACAGTGCATCTAGGTCACGTTTGTACGTATCAATCGGCAGAATGCCTTCAGCATACGTAGTTTCGTTGAAACGCGGGCAAGCACCAAATTCCTGCGCTAATTTCACGGAAGCTTTTAATAAATAATACTGAATCGCTTCAAAAGTACGATGTGTTAAACCCAGTGCAGAACCATCAGAATAACGAACGCCATTTTTCGCGAGGTAATAAGCATAGTTAATCACGCCGATACCTAATGGACGACGCCACATTGCACCATTTCTTGCTGCCGGAATCGGGTAATCCTGATAATCAAGCAGCGCGTCCAGTGCGCGTACTGCCATTTCTGCCAGCGGTTCTAATTCATCTAATGATTCGATCGCACCTAAGTTGAATGCAGACAACGTACACAGCGCAATTTCACCTTCTTCATCATAGAAGTGGTTCAGTGCTTTGGTTGGCAGAGCAATTTCCAGACACAGATTGCTCTGACGAACTGGGGCAACTTCTGGGTCAAATGGACTGTGTGTGTTGCAATGGTCAACGTTCTGGATATAAATACGGCCAGTACTTGCACGTTCTTGCATCAACAACGAGAACAATTCAACCGCTTTGACAGAACGTTTACGGATTGCTGGATCAGCTTCGTACTGTGTATATAAACGCTCAAACTCTTCCTGATTCGCAAAGAATGCATCGTATAAACCTGGTACATCAGAAGGGGAGAACAACGTAATGTTGCCACCCTGAATCAGACGCTGATACATCAGTTTGTTGATCTGCACACCGTAATCCATATGACGGACACGGTTTTCTTCCACACCACGGTTGTTTTTCAGAACCAGCAGTGACTCGACTTCTAAATGCCATAATGGATAGAAGACAGTCGCTGCACCTCCTCGAACCCCGCCTTGCGAGCAGCATTTCACAGCAGTCTGGAAATATTTGTAGAAAGGAATACAACCGGTATGGAAGGCTTCACCACCGCGAATTTCACTGCCTAATGCACGAATACGACCTGCGTTGATACCGATACCCGCACGCTGAGACACGTAGCGAACAATTGAAGATGCAGTCGCGTTAATCGAATCTAAGCTATCACCACATTCAATCAGCACACATGAGCTGAACTGACGAGTTGGTGTACGAACACCCGACATAATTGGTGTTGGTAATGAGATTTTGAAAGTCGACACTGCATCATAGAAACGTTTCACATAGTCGAGTCGTGTCGTACGTGGGTACTGAGCGAAAAGACATGCAGCAACTAACATGTAGAGGAACTGCGGACTTTCATAAATTTCACCGGTGACACGGTTTTGCAGTAAATATTTACCTTCTAATTGTTTCACAGCGGCATAAGCAAATTGCATATCACGGTCGTGAACCAGATAGCTGTCGAGCACATCGAACTCTTCTTCCGAATAGTCTTCCAGTAACTGACTGTCATAACGGCCTTCTGCGACCTGTTCTTTGACTTGTGCATATAATGATGGCGGAGTAAAACCACCATATGCCTTTTTACGCAGATGGAACATCGCCAGACGAGCCGCCATATACTGATAATCCGGGGCGTCTTCAGAGATCAGATCTGCCGCTGATTTGATCAGCGTTTCATGAATATCAGAGGTTCTGATGCCATCGTAAAACTGGATATGTGCTCTCAGTTCTACCTGAGAAACAGAGACTCCTTGTAAGCCTTCTGCGGCCCAGGTAACAACGCGATGAATTTTATCCAGATTCAGTGGTTCGGTATGGTTATCCCGTTTTGTGACCATCAAGCTGGCGGACATGGCGACTCCCGTAAGTGCTGTTTAGAATTAACACAATATATAGTGTTTATGATGTATATAAGATACAACATAAAGAATAAAAGCGATAGCTTGACAAAGACGACTTGCTCAAAATTAGCACTGAATCACAGAGAAAAATAGAAGAAAAATGGGGTTCGAACAACCCCTTTTTATTAATGAAATTATTGGTAAGATTGCAACCAGCCCAGTAAATCCAAGGGCTTTGAAAGGGTAATATCCGCATTCCATGACGTCAAATTTTCTTCGACAGAAATATATCCCCATTCTGCGATCGCTGTGATCATTCCAGCATTTTTCCCAGCTTGAATATCGCGGATATGATCACCGACATACAGACAGTCTTGCGCAGATATTCCGATTTGATGACAGGCATGCCACAGCGGTTCCGGATGTGGCTTTCTGACAGGAAGTGTGTCTGCACTGACAATGACACTACAGCCGGGCAAATCGATTACCTGCGCCATCAACGGTTCAGTGAGAAATCCTGGTTTGTTGGTAACAATTCCCCATTTGATCTGATTTGCATTCAACCATTCAATCACCGTAGGCATCCCTTCATAGGGTCGGGTACCAACATAAAGATGATCAGAATAATAAGCTAAGAGGGATTCTCGTAAGGGTGTTAAATCAAAATGAGCTTGTTCTTCATCCGTCAGCCCTGCTTTGATGAGTGCCAACGCACCATCAGAAGCAGTTTGGTAAATCACTTCATTTGATAACGGGGCCTTACCGATGGAACGCAACACATGATTGGTTGCTGCCCCCAGATCAGGTGCGGTATCCAGCAGTGTTCCATCCAAATCAAATAAAACTGCACGCATCATAATGGCCGTTCACAATAGATTTGATAATTTACCGAGACATCATCAGAAAGTTTAAAATGTTCCGTAATCGGGTTGTAACGAACACCAGCAATTTTCTTGGTCAGTAAATTCGCACGGTCACAGCAACGAACCAATTCAGCAGGGCGAATAAACTTCTTATGATTATGCGTACCTTTCGGAACAATCTTTAGAACATATTCAGCGCCAAGAATCATGAGAAGCCATGATTGACGAGTCCGGTTGATGGTCGAGAAAAAGAGTTTTCCACCGGGTTTTACCAATTTGGCGCATGCGGCAACGATCGATGCCGGGTCAGGCACATGCTCAAGCATTTCCATGCATGTCACGACATCAAAGGATGCTGGGCGTTCTTCGGCCAGTTGTTCGACAGGTATCTGCTGATATTCAATTTTTACACCCTGTTCGAGAGCATGGAGTTTTGCGACCTGCAGCGGCTCGTTGCCCATATCAATACCAAGCACGTTTGCACCTTGTTTCGCCATGCTTTCAGATAAAATACCGCCGCCACAGCCAACATCGAGAATAGTTTTGCCAAAAAGTCCATCACAGTGATCTGATATCCATTCAAGACGCAGTGGATTCATTAAATGGAGCGGCTTAAATTCACCGTGCAGATCCCACCAGTTCGCGGCAACTGCCTCAAATTTCGCTATTTCCTGAGTATCAACATTCATGAAGGATGACTCTTAAATTCATACTGTTATTTCCGTCATTATATCCAACGGTTTAGCTTTAAACAGACCTGCGTGATTGATTGGGGAAATCCATCATTTGTGATAGAATTCGCGACCATTGCTTTTTTATAGCTTGATGTAGGAATACATAATTATATGAGCGATCTAGCTAAAGAGATCATCCCGATAAATATCGAAGACGAGTTGCGCAGCTCTTATCTCGATTATGCGATGAGTGTCATCGTGGGGCGTGCGCTACCGGACGTAAGGGACGGTCTGAAACCTGTGCATCGTCGTGTCTTATTTGCGATGCATGAGTTAAGCAACGACTGGAATAAACCTTATAAAAAATCAGCTCGTGTCGTCGGTGACGTGATCGGTAAATACCATCCGCACGGGGATTCCGCTGTTTATGACACGATCGTTCGTATGGCGCAGGATTTCTCGATGCGTTATACCCTGGTTGATGGTCAAGGTAACTTTGGTTCAGTTGACGGCGACTCTGCTGCGGCAATGCGTTACACCGAAATTCGTATGAACCGAATTTCTCACGATTTGCTGGCTGATCTGGAAAAAGAAACCGTTGACTGGGTGCCAAACTATGACGGTACTGAGCAGATCCCTGCGGTATTACCAACCAAGATCCCAAACCTGTTAGTCAATGGTTCTTCGGGTATCGCTGTTGGTATGGCAACCAACATTCCACCTCACAACTTAAATGAAGTGATTGATGGTTGTTTAGCGTTAATCGAAAACCATACGTTGACGATTGATGAATTACTGCCTTTGATTCCGGGCCCGGATTTCCCAACCGGCGGTATCATCAATGGCCGTTCCGGTATCGTTGATGCGTACCGTTCTGGCCGTGGCAAAATTTATGTTCGTGCCCGTACTCATATCGAAACCGATGAAAAGAACGGCAAAGAATCGATCATTGTCACTGAGCTACCATACACAGTGAATAAAGCGCGTTTAGTCGAAAAGATTGCCGAGCTGGTTAAAGATAAGAAAATTGAAGGTATTACTGCACTGCGCGACGAGTCAGACAAAGACGGTATGCGTGTGGTGATTGAACTTCGCCGTGGTGAAGTATCTGAAGTCATTCTGAACAACCTGTATTCACAGACACAAATGCAAAATGTGTTTGGTATTAACATGGTTGCATTGGTCAATGGTCAGCCAAAAACGCTGAATCTGAAAGAAATGCTGGAAGCATTCATTGATCACCGACGTGAAGTCGTAACCCGCCGTACAGTGTTCGAACTGCGTAAAGCCCGTGATCGTGCCCATATTCTGGAAGGCTTAGCTATCGCACTGGCTAACATTGATCCGGTGATCGAGTTAATCAGAAACTCAGCAAGCCCTGCAGAAGCAAAACAAGGCTTGGTTGCACGTGGCTGGGAGCTGGGCGCGGTTGCCGGTATGTTGGAGCGTGCTGGTGATGATGCTGCACGTCCTGAATGGTTGGAACCTGAATTTGGTATCCGCGATGGCCATTACTTCCTGACTGAACAACAGGCACAGGCAATTCTGGATCTGCGTCTGCATAAACTGACTGGTCTGGAACACGAAAAGATTCTTGAAGAATACCGTGACCTGCTGAATGAAATTGCTGAATTACTCCGTATTCTGGGTAGCACCGAACGTCTGATGGAAGTCATTCGTGAAGAGCTTGAAAATGTGAAATCTCAGTTTGGTGATAATCGCCGTACAGAGATTCAGGCTGCAAGTGTTGAAATCAACATGGAAGACCTGATCACACCAAC
>QKFI01000440.1 GCA_003251455.1 Tolumonas sp. | reverse complement strand
TGCGGTTGGGCTGGCCACACTTTCATAACCTGCAATCATGATCACATCTGGTTTGCTGGCTAACAGTTGCTCCGGATGAATCGTGCCCCAGCTTTCCACAAACGGTGCTGCGATATTGTTGCCACCAACCAGTGCCGCCATCGCACCCCACATGTTCTTGCCATAGGTGTAGCTGTATTCCGCCGGGCCTTTGTCACCGAGTTCAATATAGATGCTCGGTTTAGGCTTGTTTGCTTTGGCAATGCGATCGGTAATCGTCGTCACGACCTGTTCATAGGCGGTGGCAATTTTCTCAGCACGTGCTGGTTCGCCTGTAACCTGACCCAAAATGCGTGTGCTGGCCAGATGGCGTTCCAGCGTCTGAGCGTTGTAATCGATCACCACCACAGGAATATGCGCCTGATCGAATCGGACCAGCTCTGCGCCCAGCGCTTTGTATTGCCAGTCTGCGAGAATGATCACGTCCGGTTTACTGGCTAACACTTTTTCCATCGAGAAGGTTTGGTCCTGCACATTGCCCACGTTTGGCACTTTGGCCAATTGGGGTTTACTGGCGACATACATATCCCAAATTGCCGGGCGGGATTTCATAAACCAGCCGCTGGAAATTCCAGCCAGATGATCAAATGCTTTGTCGCCACCCACTGCGAAAAAGTCTTCAATGTAGAAACCAAGGAGGACTCGTTTTGCTGGTGCATCAATAGTGACTTTACGACCTAATACGTCTTCGATAACCGTCTCTTTTGCCATCGCGAATGTCGTTGTCAAGGTTAATGCCAGCAATACGGTGAGGCTGGTCAGATGTTTTTTCCAGTTCATACAAGTCCTTACTTGAGATGTTAACTCATGAATGGTAATGATTATCATTTATCTAAGCAAGAGGAACAGTTTCGTTATCTAAAAATCCATAGCTTTTATATGTGAATGAACGTGTCTGCTATTGAGATGAATGATGAAAAACGGAATAATTATCATTAAGCCAAATTCCTTATCGTCGTTCATTTCTTTTCAGCCAGCTCTTTGAGCGGCAGGAAGTCTGACGTCGTTGTGTTTACCGGAGCTTCCCATGAGTGATGTTGCTTTACTCGAACAAGCGCTGATCCGTCAGCGACAGCGTGAATCCCGTCGATGGAAATTCCTCATCGGGTTTATGGTTCTGATCGCGGGGAGTTTGCTACTCGATATCGCAAGCGGTCCATCTTTGCTCCCCGTTCACGATGTTGTTCAGGCGTTGTTTTCACCCGAACATGCAGACAACATGACGCGAACGATTGTGATGGAGATGCGCTTGCCGATTGCTCTGATGGCGCTGGTCGTGGGGGCGGCCCTGGGGTTGGGCGGCGCACAGATGCAAACGCTGCTGGATAATCCATTGGCAAGTCCGTTTACGCTCGGTTTAGCGGCAGCTGCGGGATTCGGCGCTGCACTGGCGTTGGTCGGCAGCAGTTATTTCGGCGTGATGTCAATGTATAGCATTCCAATCGGGGCTTTCATTTTCAGTATGTTAGCCGCCTGTCTGTTATTCGGGCTGGCGCTGATGCGACATGTGAGCAGCCAAACCATTATTCTGGCTGGGATTGCGCTGTTGTTCCTGTTTCAATCATTACTCTCACTGCTGCAATTCGTATCGTCGCCTGAGCTGAATCAACAGATTGTATTCTGGTTATTCGGCAGCCTAATGCGAACCACTTGGGATTCATTAACGCTCACTGCGGTGGTGACCGCCGTTTGTTCGATATTGCTCTATCGCGATGCCTGGAAATTGACCTGCTTACGCTTGGGGGAAGCGCGAGCGCGAAGCTTAGGTGTGAACATTAATCGTCTGCGTTTAAAAACACTTGTGCTGGTGGCTCTGATGACAGCAACCGCAATCAGTTTTGTCGGCATTATCGGTTTTATTGGTCTGGTTGCACCGCATATTGCCCGCATGTTGATTGGTGAAGACCAGCGTTTCCTGATTCCGCTTTCCGCGCTCTGTGGCGCAGTGATGCTGTCGATTTCTTCAGTGATTTCCAAATCGATTATTCCCGGCGCGTTGTTCCCGATCGGCATTGTCACGGCGATTATCGGTGTACCATTTTTTATCTGGCTGATTCTGGGACGAGGACGCAAACATGCTTGAGTTCACCAATGTATCAATGGCGATCGGCAAGCATCCGCTGACGCAAAATCTGAGTCTGCAATTAAAGCCAGGGCAGCTGCATGTGATTATCGGACCGAATGGCACCGGCAAAACCAGTCTGCTGCGGGCGTTATTTGGTGAGTTACCCCTGCAGCAGGGTGCCATTACCTTTCAGGGGCGGACGCTCTCTGACTTAGGTGCCAGTCATTGGCGACAGCAGTTTGGCTACATGCCCCAGAACACGCAGTTAGAGCTCGATCTGAGTGTGTTGGAAGTGGTGGTGTTAGGCCGGTTACAAAGCCTGAAATTACGACTGAGTGATGATGATTTGCGTGCGGCTTTGTCCGCGTTGCGAGACTTAGGCATTGCTCATTTAGCGGACCGACCGATGCATTCCCTGAGTGGCGGACAACGCCAGATGGTGTTATTCGCGCAAGTACTGCTACGCGACCCACAGATCATGATGTTGGATGAACCGGTCAGTGCGCTCGATTTACAACATCAGATGCATCTGATGGAACATCTGCATCATCAAACCCGTGCCAAAAACTGGGTCAGTCTGGTGGTACTGCATGATCTGAATCTGGCCGCGCAGTTTGCGGATCAACTGATTGTTCTGGCCGACGGACAGTTACAGGCCTTTGGACCTCCATCGGAAGTGCTGACATCAGAACTCATTACCCGCCTGTATCAGGTGCCGGTTGATATTCACCATGATCGCGATGGGTTACCGTATATCCGGACCTTAAGACAAGCGTGTTAACGGATCTGAATGGATGATTGCCTTCAAATCCGGGCTGGATAGCTGGCGGGATCTGAGCCCGGCAGCGCGATTACTTGTGACCAACGGGCTCGCCTTCAATTTAGGTTTCTACATGATGATGCCCTATCTGGCGCATCATCTTGGCGGCACGCTGGGATTAGCCGGCTGGGCCAGTGGGCTCATCATGGGCATGCGCGTATTCAGTCAGCAGGGATTGTTCTTGCTCGGCGGTACACTCGGCGATCGGATTGGCTACCGCCCGGCGATCATCTGGGGTTGCCTCATCCGTTCGTTTGGATTTGCGCTGCTTGGCTGGGCAGGACACCTGCCATTACTGCTGCTGGCCGCGTTTCTGACTGGGTTTGCTGGCGCGTTATTCACGCCTTGTGCGCAAGCCTATCTGGCGGCGGAATGTCGAACGGCAACGCAACGCCAGCAAGCTTTTGCGCTGCATAATCTGGCGAGTGAAGCGGGCATGCTGCTCGGTCCTTTAGTCGGTCTGTTACTGACGAATCTTAGCTACACCATGACGGGACTGGTTTCGGGCGGTGTCTTTTTCCTGCTGACCGGGTTGCAGTGGTTTTACCTGCCGAAACTGGAGGAGCCGACGAAACCTGTGGATACGCATGTGTTTCAGCAATGGCGTACCATTGTTCAAAACCGTTCCTTTCTGCGTTTTACCCTGTTCTCTGCTGCCTATGGTGTATTGTTTCATCAGCTTTATTTATCCGTGCCGGCGTTTATTCAAAGCCAGCATCAGACGGCCGGTTTGCTGGGCAGCGTTTTTACGATTACCGCTCTGATTGGTGTCGTACTACAACTCCCTGCCAGCCAGTGGGTACAACGCAGCCTTGGTATGCCCCGTGCGATTGGTTTGGGTTTGGCGGGTATGGGCACCAGTTATCTGATGATGAACTGGCTCAGTCATTGGCCGGTATTGGCGACCATCATGCAGGCAGTGCTGTTCTCGCTTGGTTCGATTCTTTGTTATCCGCTGTTTTCTGCGCGTTTGCCGCATTATGCCCAATCAGGACAGTTGGGGAGTTATTACGGCTTTTATGCCAGTTTTGGCGGTTGTGTTGCCTTGCTGAGTAATTTGGTGATCGGAAGTCTGCTCGGTGCGGCAGGTTCGGTGCCTCCGGTCTGGATCTGGTATGGACTGGCTGTGTGCGGTGTCGGTGCTGGCTGGCTGCTGTATCAGCAGTTGGTACGGGAATCGGCAACATGAAATTGAGTCACCGATCCGCGTTGTCAGCAGATTATTCCAGTCCGCAAGCCCGGAAAATCATGCTTAACACATGGTTGGTCGCCCGTTCATGGGCTTCCGGGGTATGCGCTGCTTCCCCTTGAATTGCGCAAATCTGCGTATCGAAATCGGCATAGGTTTGCGTCAGTGCCCAGATGGAGAAAAACAGGTGGGTGCTATCGACTGGCTTCATTTTCCCAGCAGCGATCCAACCATCCAGCACGGCTGCTTTGGTTTCCACCAGATTTTTTAATTCGGTGCTGAGCAGCGGGTTAATCACTTCTGCACCATGCAGCAGTTCGTTCGCAAATAATCTGGATGCATCCGGACGCTCAAATGTCATGCGCATCTTATGACGGACATAGGCTTCCAGCGCTGTTTTTGGATCCGCTTCGGGGGTGATGTCATCCATCGGAGTGAGCCACTCATGCAGAATGCTGTCGAGTACATGCCGATAAAGATTCTGTTTGTTGCCGAAATAATAGTGAATGTTGGCTTTCGGCAGCGCTGCCGCTTCGGCAATCTGAGCCATGGTTGTGCCTTTGAATCCACTGCGGGAAAAGGTACGTTCGGCGGCGGCCAGAATGATGAGCTCATTACTCAGGCGGATACGGCCTTTGCTTTCATCATCATCCATGGATTCGTCAATGAGGGAAAACGCACTGTTCTTCAGTGGGTTTTCAGGATCGATCGGCATTTTGTCAGTCATATTTGTTACTACTGCTTCTGCTTGGCGGAAAAAGAATTGTCGCTCGGCGACGTGCGCACTTTATCACCGATTGATGACAAATCAGAGAAGAAAATGCATAAAAATGCGAACAGTTGATTAAAAATGCATAATCAGCTGTTCGCATTGAAAGGATACGTAAAGATTGGACGTGCTATCCCTGACGTGCAGCGATGATCGCTTCGACGCGAGTGAGGTCTTCTGGGGTATCGACACCGTGCCCCGGCGCCTGATCGACAATGCCGAGCAGAATCCGCATGCCATTCGCAAGTGGGCGTAATTGTTCGAGTTTTTCCAGTTGTTCCAAAGCCGTTGGCGGCAAGGTCGGAATGGTCTTTAATGCTTTCACGCGATAGGCATACATGCCCAGATGCCGGTAATAATTTCCGGCAGGCATTACGCTTTTATCAACCGCAAAAGCATCGCGTGGATACGGGATCGGTGCCCGGCTGAAATACAGTGCCTGCTGGAACTCTCCGGCAACGGCTTTGACGATATTCGGATTTAGTAAATCTTCAATCGTGTGGATTGGCGTCATCAGGGTGGCCATTTCCGCAGCATCATCACCAGACAGCAGCGAGACCAGTTGCTGGATGACGGCCGGTGGAATCAACGGCTCATCCCCCTGCAGATTCACCACGATATCTTCACTTGCCCAACCATGCTTGGTTGCGACTTCCGCCAGACGGTCGGTGCCGGTTTCATGATCCGGTGAGGTCAGCATGACCTGATGCCCCGATGCGGAAACGACATCGGCAATACGCTGATCATCTGTGGCAACCACCACATCGGCATACCCGCTTTCCAGTGCACGATCCAGCACATGCAGGATCATCGGTTTCCCGGCAATATTCAGTAAAGGTTTTCCCGGTAACCGGGTGGACGCATAACGGGCAGGGATAACAATATGAATTCCGGCCATGAGTCTTCCTTTCAAAACAGGCAGCACAAGCTGCCCGGTCAATGAGGTTGTGGATGGATTAACGCAGCAAGTCTTCGACTTTCTGTACGCCTTTCACTGCATTATCAATGGCGAGCAGGCTTTCCAGCATTGGACGCATCAGATGCAATGGCAGCATGTTTGGACCATCACTCAGTGCTTTTTCAGGGTTTGGATGTGTTTCCATAAATACGCCATCGACACCGACTGCAACGGCTGCACGCGCTAAGACAGGAACGAACTCACGCTGACCACCAGAGCTTGCGCCCATGCCACCCGGCTGTTGTACGGAGTGTGTCGCATCGAATACCACTTTGCAGCCCATCTGACCCATGATTGAAAGGCCCCGCATGTCAGAAATCAGTGTGTTGTAACCAAAGCTGGTACCACGGTCGCATAACCAGATATCCTGGTTGCCAACTTCGTGGCATTTTTTCACGACCTGTTCCATGTCCCATGGTGCCTGAAATTGACCTTTCTTGATGTTTACCGGCTTGCCACAACGTGCAACGCGTTGGATGAAATTGGTTTGACGAACCAGAAACGCAGGGGTCTGCAGCACATCGACGACCGCAGCAACTTCTTCAATCGGTGTGTCTTCATGCACGTCCGTCAGCACACGTAAACCATAGGTATCGCGAACTTTTTCTAAAATCTGTAACCCTTTTTCCATGCCTGGGCCACGGAAGCTGGATGATGAGCTGCGGTTTGCCTTGTCGAAGCTCGATTTAAAAATGTATTCAATCCCTAATTCATCGGTCAGCGCTTTCATCTGACCGGCAACTTCCATGACTAATTCTTCACTTTCAATGACGCAAGGGCCT
>QKFI01000271.1 GCA_003251455.1 Tolumonas sp. | reverse complement strand
TCTGCCAAAAAGCCTGCTGATGTTCTCCGCGAGTTTCTTCATCGCCACTTTACCGGCTGCGGGTGTCTTTCCTGAAGGAACCGGTGGTTGGTTGCTGGCTGCCGTGCTAACCCTTGGCATTATCTGGGGCTTGAGTGAACTGGTATTCGGTATGGCGTGGGGCGGCCCGATGAAACATGCTTTTGCGGGTTCATTACATCTGGCATTTCATCGTCGTCCCGAGCGTTTTGGTGGTGGTCGTTCAACCGGTTTAAAACCAGTGGATCTGACTGCCGACAAACTTGGCGTTGAAAAACCAACCGATTTTAAATGGAATCAGCTACTGGGTTTTGATGCCTGTGTGCAATGCGGGAAGTGCGAAGCCATGTGCCCGGCGTTTGCGGCAGGTCAGCCATTGAACCCGAAAAAACTGATTCAGGATATGGTCATCGGCATGGCGGGAGGTTCAGACGCGAAATTCGCAGGTAGCCCTTACCCGGGTCGTGAACTCGGCAAAGCGGTAGGTGCGCCCAATCAATCCATCACTGAAGGTCTGGTAAGCCCGGATACCCTTTGGTCTTGCACGACTTGCCGTGCCTGTGTCGAAGAATGTCCGATGATGATTGAGCATGTTGATGCCATCGTCGATATGCGCCGCTTCCTGACTTTGGAAAAAGGTAAAACACCAAACAAAGGCGCACAGATCCTTGAGAACCTGATCATCACCGACAACCCGAACGGATTTAACCCATACAACCGCATGAACTGGGCAGCGGATCAGAATCTGAAAGTCATGCACGACGTCAAAGAAGCCGATGTGCTGTTCTGGGTATCTGATGGTGCATTTGATATGCGCAGCCAACGCATTCTGCGTGCGTTCGTGAAAATACTGAAATCGGCGAATGTGAACTTTGCAGTGCTGGGTGATGAAGAGCTGGATAGTGGTGATGTGGCACGTCGTCTGGGGGATGATGCTACCTTCCAACGGCTGGCAAAACGGAACATCGAAAATCTGAAGAAATATCGTTTCCAACGCATTGTGACAACTGATCCACACGCGTTCCATTGCCTGAAAAACGAATATCCTGATTTCTATCCCGAAGGTGAAAAACCGACTTATGAAGTGATGCATCACACCACTTTTATCAATGAACTGATCAAAGCTGATTTGATTCAACTCGACACGTTCAAAGGCGGCACTGTGACTTATCACGACCCTTGCTACCTTGGCCGTTACAACGGTGAATATGAATCACCTCGCGAACTGTTGTCAGCACTGGGCATTGAGATTGCGGAAATGGAACGCTCTGGTTTCCGTTCACGTTGCTGTGGCGGTGGTGGTGGTGCGCCAATTACCGATATTCCAGGGGAACGTCGTATCGCCGACATGCGTATGGATGACATTCGAACAACAGGCGCAGAAGTGGTTGCCGTCGGTTGTCAGCAATGTACAGCCATGTTGGAAGGGGTGGTTGAACCTCGTCCTGAAGTGAAAGATATCGCTGAGTTAGTCGCAGATGCATTGATGGAACCAGCACAACCTGCATCGGTGACACGTAAACGCCAAGAACTGGCAATGGAGGTGGTTTAAATGAGCGATATTATCCGCAGAGATCCACGCGCGGAGTGGATCGCCCGTAACAGACTGCATCCATTGCATCAGGCAATGCAGCAGACCGTCGCAGAAGTACGCGGCCCGAATGGCCTCATCCGTAAAAATCCGCATGCA
>QKFI01000313.1 GCA_003251455.1 Tolumonas sp. | reverse complement strand
TCTGCCAAAAAGCCTGCTGATGTTCTCCGCGAGTTTCTTCATCGCCACTTTACCGGCTGCGGGTGTCTTTCCTGAAGGAACCGGTGGTTGGTTGCTGGCTGCCGTGCTAACCCTTGGCATTATCTGGGGCTTGAGTGAACTGGTGTTTGGCATGGCCTGGGGCGGCCCAATGAAACATGCGTTTGCTGGTTCACTGCATCTGGCATTCCATCGTCGTCCCGAGCGTTTTGGTGGTGGTCGCTCAACCGGCTTAAAACCAGTTGATTTGACTGCAGACAAACTTGGCGTCGAAAAACCAACGGATTTTAAATGGAATCAGCTACTGGGTTTTGATGCCTGTGTTCAGTGTGGGAAGTGCGAGTCCATGTGCCCGGCTTTTGCTGCTGGTCAGCCACTGAACCCGAAAAAACTGATTCAGGATATGGTCATCGGCATGGCGGGTGGTTCTGATGCAAAATTTGCGGGTAGCCCTTATCCAGGTCGTGAACTTGGCAAAGCCGTAGGTGGCCCGAATCAATCCATCACCGAAGGTCTGGTAAGCCCGGATACCCTTTGGTCTTGCACGACTTGCCGTGCCTGTGTCGAAGAATGTCCGATGATGATTGAGCATGTTGATGCCATCGTCGATATGCGCCGCTTCCTGACTTTGGAAAAAGGCAAAACACCAAACAAAGGCGCACAGATCCTCGAGAACCTGATCATTACGGATAACCCGAACGGTTTTAACCCTTACAACCGTATGAACTGGGCTGCAGACCAGAATCTGAAAGTGATGCACGATGTCAAAGAAGCCGATGTGCTGTTCTGGGTATCTGATGGTGCATTTGATATGCGCAGCCAACGCATTCTGCGTGCGTTCGTGAAAATCCTGAAAGCAGCGAATGTGAACTTTGCAGTGCTGGGTGATGAAGAGCTGGATAGTGGTGATGTGGCACGTCGTCTGGGTGATGATGCTACCTTCCAACGGCTGGCAAAACGGAACATCGAAAATCTGAAGAAATATCGTTTCCAACGCATTGTGACGACTGATCCACACGCGTTCCATTGCCTGAAAAACGAATATCCGGATTTCTATCCAGAAGGTGAAAAACCGACTTATGAAGTGATGCATCACACCACCTTTATCAATGAACTGATCAAAGCTGATTTGATTCAACTCGACACGTTTAAAGGCGGCACTGTGACTTATCACGACCCTTGCTACCTTGGCCGTTACAACGGTGAATATGAATCACCTCGCGAACTGTTGTCAGCACTGGGCATCGAGATTGCGGAAATGGAACGCTCTGGTTTCCGTTCACGTTGCTGTGGCGGTGGTGGTGGCGCGCCAATCACGGATATTCCGGGTGAACGCCGTATTGCCGACATGCGCATGGATGATATTCGCGCGACTGGTGCTGAGTTGGTAGCCGTTGGTTGTCAGCAATGTACAGCCATGTTGGAAGGGGTCGTCGAACCTCGCCCTGAGGTAAAAGATATCGCTGAGTTAGTCGCCGATGCTTTGATTGAACCGGTTCAACCTGCATCAGCAACCCGTAAACGTGAAGCCCTAGCAGTGGAGGTCGTTTAAATGAGCGATATTATCCGCAGAGATCCACGCGCGGAGTGGATCGCCCGTAACAGACTGCATCCATTGCATCAGGCAATGCAGCAGACCGTCGCAGAAGTACGCGGCCCGAATGGCCTCATCCGTAAAAATCCGCATGCA
>QKFI01000239.1 GCA_003251455.1 Tolumonas sp. | reverse complement strand
TCTTGTGACGATCAGTGGCAATTTGTTCATGTTGTCGATTAGCGCGATTACTTCGATTTCAACGATTGTTTTCGCAAGTCTATTGAACCTGGGTATTCCGGCAGCCATTGTTTTAACACTTGCGGTTGGCGTTATTTTAGGAAGCATTCAAGGTGGTGCAGTTGGTGTTCTGAAAACGAACCCGATTATTACCACGATTGCAGCATCTTCAATCATTACAGGGATTGCTTCATGGGTTTCTGGTGGCCAAACGATCACGAGTTCTGTCAGTGTGAGTTGGTTGGGGGTGGGTCACATCTGCCCAGGTATCCCAAACCAGATCTTCATTTTGATTGGGGTATTACTTGTCTGTGAATTCTATTTGTCACGGATGCGGTTAGGTCGTGAAACACAGCTGAATGGCATCAATCCTACTACCGCTAAATTCTCAGGTTTACGCGTCGGACGGGCAGTATTGGTTGCATACATCATCGCTTCTGTCACTGCTGCGTTAACAGGCGTACTCATCGCATCACAAACTTCACAAGGAAACTTATCACTTGGTGCAGGTCTTGACTTTAGTGCCATCGCAGCAGTCTTGGTTGGTGGCGTAGCAATTACTGGTGGTCACGGGCGCATTTCTGACGCGGTGTTTGGTGCATTGTTCTTGTCTGTTATCGGTAATGTTTTGCTGTTAAAAGGATTTTCTCTCGATATCCAACTTATGGTGAAAGGCGCAGTCGTGCTGATTTCTGTTGTATTCGGCGCATTGTTATCACGGAAACGTAAATAAGGGAGATATGAAGATGAAATCGAAATGGAATCCATCTGACATCGTAAGAATTGTTTTATTCGTCGCGTTACCAGTCCTATTTGCGTGTATGAATAACATCTTTTTAACCAGCGGTAACTTATTCGCACTCATGCAAAATTTTGCATTGGTTGGCTTGGTTGCTTTAGGTCTGGCATTGACCATGATTGTGGGTGAATTTGATTTATCCGTTGCGCCGATGGTTGCAGTCGGTGGTTTAATTCTAGCAAAGACTGGCGGCGATAGTGCTCTGATTGGGGTGATGTGGGCTTGTCTTTTTGGTTTGGCTGTTGGACTAATAAATGCGCTATTTATTATCAAACTGAAAGTTTCATCACTGGTAAGCACTTTAGGCACCATGATCTTGTTGTCTGGTTTTGCTTACTGGATTGCTGATGGAAACGTCGTGCCATATTACAACTTTGATGCTTCAGACATCTTAGATGCACAAATGCTTTATCTGCTGTCACCACGCATTCTGATTACGATTGCAGCCATTGTTGTTTTATTCCTTATTCTTAACTTTACGCGACTAGGCCGTGACGTCTATGCCACTGGCAGCCACAGACAATCAGCCATCATGAGTGGTGCAAATACAACGGCTTCATTACTCTTCGCTTTCGGTACTTCTGGTTTGTTCTCTGCACTTGCTGGTGCATTGATTTCAATCAGCCTTGCGACTGGCTCACCAACATTAGGTGATTCACTCCTGATCCAGGCGGCTTCAGCTGCGATTCTGGGTGGTGTATCTCTGGGGGGCGGTGTCGGGAAAATTCATTTGGTTGCTGTAGGCGTATTGATCCTCGCTGCCTTGAATAATGGCCTGAGTTTAATGGGTGCTAGCTCGGCGACGACATTACTGGTTAATGGCTGTGTGCTTGCGTTTGTTGTTGTAATCAATGGTGAATTTAGTTCGCTTCGTTTTTCTTTT
>QKFI01000146.1 GCA_003251455.1 Tolumonas sp. | reverse complement strand
TCTTGTGACGATCAGTGGCAATTTGTTCATGTTGTCGATTAGCGCGATTACTTCGATTTCAACGATTGTTTTCGCAAGTCTATTGAACCTGGGTATTCCGGCAGCCATTGTTTTAACACTTGCGGTTGGCGTTATTTTAGGAAGTATTCAAGGTGGTGCAGTTGGTGTTCTGAAAACGAACCCGATTATTACCACGATTGCAGCGTCCTCAATCATTACAGGGATTGCTTCATGGGTTTCTGGTGGCCAAACGATCACAAGTTCTGTCAGTGTGGGTTGGCTGGGTGTTGGTCACATCTGCCCGGGGATCCCAAACCAGATCTTCATTTTGATTGGGGTATTACTTGTCTGTGAATTTTACTTGTCACTGATGCGGTTAGGGCGTGAAACACAGCTGAATGGGATCAATCCAACTACAGCTAAATTCTCAGGTTTACGTGTCGGACGGGCAGTATTGGTTGCATACATCATTGCTTCTGTCACCGCAGCGTTAACAGGCGTACTCATCGCATCACAAACCTCACAAGGAAACCTATCACTCGGCGCAGGCCTCGATTTCAGTGCTATCGCAGCAGTCTTGGTTGGTGGCGTCGCAATTACTGGTGGTCACGGACGCATTGCTGACGCTGTGTTTGGTGCATTGTTCTTGTCTGTTATCGGTAATGTTTTGCTGCTAAAAGGATTTTCTCTCGATATCCAACTTATGGTGAAAGGCGCAGTCGTGCTGATTTCTGTTGTTTTCGGCGCGTTGTTATCACGGAAACGTAAATAAGGGAGAGACGAAGATGAAATCGAAATGGAATCCATCTGACATCGTAAGAATTGTTTTATTCGTCGCGTTACCAGTCTTATTTGCGTGTATGAATGACATCTTTTTAACCAGCGGTAACTTATTCGCACTCATGCAAAATTTTGCATTGGTTGGTTTGGTTGCTTTAGGTCTGGCATTGACCATGATCGTGGGGGAATTTGATTTATCTGTTGCGCCCATGGTTGCAGTCGGTGGCTTGATTCTGGCAAAAACTGGCGGCGATAGTGCGCTGATTGGGGTGATGTGGGCTTGCTTGTTCGGTTTGGTTGTGGGGCTGACAAATGCACTATTTATTATCAAACTAAAAGTTTCATCACTGGTAAGCACTTTAGGAACCATGATCTTGTTGTCAGGTTTCGCTTACTGGATTGCTGATGGAAACGTCGTGCCATATTACAACTTTGATGCTTCAGATATCTTAGATGCACAAATACTCTATCTGCTGTCACCTCGTATTCTGATTACGATTGCAGCCATTGTTGTTTTGTTCCTCATTCTCAACTTTACGCGTTTAGGCCGTGACATCTATGCCACAGGCAGCCACAGACAATCAGCCATCATGAGTGGTGCAAATACTACAGCTTCATTGCTCTTCGCTTTCGGCAATTCTGGTTTGTTATCTGCACTTGCTGGTGCATTAATTTCAATCAGCCTCGCAACTGGTTCACCAACCTTAGGTGATTCACTCCTGATCCAGGCTGCTTCAGCTGCGATTCTGGGGGGCGTATCGCTTGGTGGAGGTGTCGGGAAAATTCATTTGGTTGCCGTAGGCGTATTGATCCTCGCTGCCTTGAATAATGGCCTGAGTTTAATGGGTGCTAGCTCGGCGACGACATTACTGGTTAATGGCTGTGTGCTTGCGTTTGTTGTTGTAATCAATGGTGAATTTAGTTCGCTTCGTTTTTCTTTT
>QKFI01000258.1 GCA_003251455.1 Tolumonas sp. | reverse complement strand
GCATCATCAAACTGGCAGAGGCACTGGAAAAAGAATTACTCCGGACAGATCTCGGATAACCAAATCAACGCGAAGAGAGCAGTGATAAAACAAAGAAAAACCAAGGGAAGTAAGCAAAGCCGCAGGAAACTGCGGCTTTTTTTCGTTTTAAGCAGTCTTATTTCGCAACAAAAGCAACTTTGATCCCTTCCTGACGGATATTCACCTGCATCGCTTCATCCAGCTGATCGAGTGGGAACTGATGTGTGACCAGTGTTTCGATTGGCAAACCAATGCCCATTGCACGGCGGATAAAGTCCATGGTGATCGGGTAATCCTGCAGGCTGTAAGCCCAGGAGCCTGTCACCACGATTTCTTTATTACAGATGTCAAAATGCGGATTGATGCTGCATTCACCATTGTTGATGAAGAAACCCACTTCACATAATCCACCACCACGTTTAATGAATTTCCAGACGTTGGCAGCAGCTTGCGGCACACCGGTACACTGGAACGCAAAATCAGCCCCCACACCAGCAGTCACATCTTTCACCGCCGCAATTAAATCATCCAGCTTCGGATAATCCGCTACGTTGAATGTAGTGTTCGCACCCATAGATTTAGCGAATTCCAGACGTTTCGCATTACTGTCGAGTGCAATGATATTTTCGATGCCCATGGTTCGTAATACGGCGATTTGCAGCAGACCGATTGGGCCACAACCCTGCACAATCACTTTGCTGTTAAATTTCAATAAACCTGTCGATTTCGCCCGTTCCAGCGAATGGACAACGACAGCAGCCGGTTCAATCAACAGACGTTGTTTTAAGTTCATATCGTTCACAACGAAGAACGAGCTGTTTGGACGGATCACGATATATTCTGCAAACCAGCCATTCAGACGGTATTTATCATCATCTGGCATCAGGCCATACAGACCTAAATTTTCACATAGATTATTTCTCGCTGGCTGTGTACGGCAAGGCTCACAATGACCGCAGAGCAGCACGCTAGTGACGATCGCATCCCCTTCCTTCACCGCAACACCAGAAGAGTCAACTTTGATATTTTCGCCCAGTTTGACAATACGACCAGTTCCTTCATGGCCCAACACCACAGGCGCTAACGCAAAAGGATCGCGGTTGTATTCATGCACATCCGTGCCGCAGATCCCACACCCTTCAACGCGAACCAGCATCTCATCTGGACCAATTTCAGGAATGGTAAATGATTCAATTTTGATTTCTTTCGGCTGTGTCAGAACGGCTGCATGTGCTGTTTTTGGAATATTGTTCATGTTTTTCTCCTTATGAAAAAACGAACTTTTAAATAAAAACATCAAGAAAAAATTAATTTGACGCTGGTCACAAAAAATTATTAAAAACAAAAATAAAGAAAACAGAAATCCATTTAATTATTCAATTGAAACTCTTTGTTTTAATTTTCCTGTACCAATGAAAATTCAAAACGACCCGTTTGTGAATAGCATCGCAACATTTCGGTTCAGCATGCTGTACCAAGTGTTTTGAAATCTTTTTGAGTAGATTTAAATATAAACATCTACTCTGGTTAATTAACAGGAGTTGAATGAATGGGAACTAAAGGCGGAACATCACTGATTCGGGCAGACAAGATCCTGACTTATATCGGACGCGTTGGATCAGCAACATTTAGTGAAATTGTTGCCAAACTTGAATTACCAAAGAGCAGTACTTTAGTTCTCCTGGAAATCATGATTGATTGTGGGCTGCTGGTTAAAAATGACCGAAACAAATATGTACTTGGATTGAAAATATATGAATTAGGGTGTCAGTCATTCCACAAGAAGAATTTATTTGAAATAACCAGAAGACCAATGCAAGAACTCTCGATTCAGGCTGGACTAATTTGTCACCTTGGCGTTATTGAAAACAATCACGCCATATATCTTGACAAAGTTGAATGCCCATCATCGGTACCAACACAGGAAAGCTGGATTGGAAAAAAATTAACGCTCCATGCAACAGCATTAGGAAAAGCGTTATTAGCATGGATGCGAGATGATGAAATAGAACATTACATTAACAATATTAACATGAGTAGATACACGGATAAAACAATTACAGATGTTCCAAATTTTAAAGCCGAACTTTTAAAAACAAAAATGCAAGGTTGGGCAATTGATAATGAAGAATCGAAAGATGGTGTGATTTGTCTGGGTGCGCCTGTGTTTGATATCTACGGCAGAGTCAGTTATGCGATTTCCATTTCTGGAACCACAGAAACCTTCTCTGTAAAACATCGGACAAAATACCTAGATCACTTATTAAACAGTTCAAAAACAATATCTTATGGTCTTGGCTATCGTAAGTCGTTTATCTAAGAAGGAAGATTGGTATGAGTATTAAAAAATTTTCTGGTGTAATTCCTCCTGTTTCATCCGCTTTTGATAATGCTGGCAATGTAGATTATACCGCCACAAAAGCAGTTGCAGATTATCTGATTGATGCTGGTGTTTCTGGTTTATTTTATTTAGGGAGTGGTGGTGAATTCTCTCAAATGAATAATATCGAGAGAATGAAATTAGCAGAAGCCGCTATTGAAGTGACTTCACATCGGGTGCCTGTTTTAATTGGTGTTGGTTCAACAAATACACGTGAATCAGTTGAGTTGACCAAGCATGCAGAAAAATCTGGTGCAGATGCAGTCGTCGCGATTAATCCATTTTATTGGAAAGTAACCGAAAAGAACCTGACGCACTATTTTGACAGTATTGCTTCGGCAACTGATTTACCCGTTTTGTTATATAACTTCCCATTATTAACAGGTCAGGATTTAACACCAGAATTCGTGAAAAATCTGGCGCTTAAACATAAAAATATTGTTGGTATTAAAGACACAATTGATAGCGTCACGCATGTCCGAAATATGATTAATATTGTTAAAGATGCAAGACCAGATTTTTCAGTATTCTGTGGTTATGACGACCATCTATTAAATACCTTACTTTTAGGGGGTGATGGCTCTATCACCGCAAGTATTAACTTTGCACCTGAATTATCAGTTGGAATTTATGATGCATTCCAGAAAAGTGATTTGGCCACAGCAGCCGAACTGCATAAAAAGCTGATTCAAATGCCAAGTATTTATGGGTTAGATACACCATTCATTGCACTGATTAAAGAAGCAATGAAACTTAAAGGACTGCCAATTAATACCTATTGTCTGCCACCAACACAGCAGCCAACGGAAGCAATGAAATCAACATTAAAACAATTTCTATTATCTCATGGCATTCTGAAATAAAGCGGAGAATCATCGATGAATTTAAATAATCTTTATAATCCCTCTGATGAGTCTATTTATCAGATAAAAACCCAGTCCGCAGGCCCGGACGGCGCATTACCGCTGACTTCAGACATGCTGATGAATCTGCCGAGTGGCGATATTTTTGGTATGACAATGAATGCCGGGATGGGGTGGCAACCAGAAAAACTTCTTGGCACTGAAGTGCTGTTGCTCAGCACCTTGGGGGGTATGCGTCAGCCTGATGGGAAGCCAACCGCTTTAGCCTTGCATCAGGGTCACTACGAACTGGATATTCAACTCAAAGCGGCCGCAGATGAAATCACCGGTCAGCAAGGTGTGCCCTATGCCGTTTATGTGTCTGACCCATGTGATGGCCGTACACAGGGCACCACCGGGATGTTTGATTCGCTGCCCTATCGTAATGATGCAGCCATGGTCATGCGTCGACTGATCCGCTCGCTGCCGACCTGCAAAGCGGTGATTGGTGTAGCAAGCTGCGATAAAGGGTTACCAGCCACCATGATGGCACTGGCCTCTCAGCATGACAAATCCACCGTCCTGATCCCTGGTGGCTCCACACTGCCGGCAATCGATGGCGAAGATAATGGGAAAGTCCAAACCATCGGCACTCGTTTTGCCAATGGCGAACTCTCACTGAACGATGCCTGCCGGTTGGGTTGCTCCGCTTGTGCTTCATCAGGTGGTGGTTGCCAGTTTCTGGGCACTGCAGGTACCTCACAAGTTGTCGCCGAAGGTTTGGGTCTGGCATTACCGCACTCAGCATTGGCACCTTCCGGCGAAGCTGTGTGGGTCGATATTGCCAAAGCATCCGCCAAAGCGGCACTGCTTTTACAATCCAAAGGCATCACCACAAAAGATGTGCTCACCAATAAGGCGATTGAAAACGCAATGATCGTGCATGCCGCTTTTGGTGGTTCAACAAATCTGCTGCTGCATATTCCTGCGATTGCACATCAGGCCGGTTGCCGCATCCCTACTGTGGATGACTGGACCCGAATCAACAAAGAAGTACCACGCTTAGTGAGCGTGATCCCGAATGGTCCGATTAACCATCCAACCGTTCGTGCCTTTATGGCCGGTGGCGTTCCAGAAGTAATGCTTCATCTGCGTAAACTGGGCCTACTGCATGAAGATGCATTGACCGTGACCGGCCAGACCGTCAAAGAAAACCTCGACTGGTGGGAAGAATCAGAACGCCGTCAGAAATTCAGATCCATTCTGCGTGAACGTGACCATATTGATCCGGACTCCGTCATCATGAGCCCGACGCTTGCACGCGACAAAGGACTGACGTCTACCATTACCTTCCCGGTCGGAAATATTGCCCCAGAAGGCTCGGTGATTAAATCCACCGCGATTGATCCAAGCGTGATTGGCGCAGATGGTGTCTATCGCCATCAAGGCAAAATTAAAGTCTTCACCTCTGAAAAAGCAGCCGTTTATGACATCAAACACGAGAAAATCAAAGCCGGCGATATTCTGGTCATCATTGGCACTGGTCCGTCCGGTACCGGGATGGAAGAAACTTATCAGGTCACCAGTGCCCTCAAACATTTGTCTTATGGCAAACATGTTTCCCTGATCACCGATGCCCGATTCTCCGGTGTATCAACCGGCGCCTGTATTGGTCATGTTGGACCAGAAGCTTTAGCTGACGGCCCAATTGGCAAATTACGAAATGGTGACATCGTCGAAATTGTCGTGGATTGCGTGAAACTAGAAGGTTCAGTCAACTTCCTTGGAACTGACGAAAACAATCTTTTAACCCCAGAAGATGGCGCGAAGGAATTACAAACTCGCACATCTCATCCTGATTTAGCACCGGATCCAGATTTACCCGAAGACACCCGTTTGTGGGCGTTATTACAAGCTGCCAGTGGAGGAACATGGCGTGGATGCATTTATGACGTAGAAGCAATCAGCAGGCATTTTCTATCTCATATTCCAGGTAATAAATAAATTCTGAAATACAAAGGGCCTTTTCCGGAAGGCCCGGAAAATCACACACAACACATTTATAAATATATCTGAGAGGTACTAATATGCCGTTAGTCATCGTTGCCATAGGCATTGCATTACTTTTATTCCTGACAATAAGAGTAAAATTAAATACGTTTATCAGCTTAATTCTGGTGTCGATTGGGGTAGCACTCGCAACCGGAATGGAATCCGAAAAAATCGTGAAAACGATTGAGTCAGGATTAGGCGGAACCCTTGGTCATATCGCGCTTATCTTTGGTTTTGGCGTAATGCTCGGCCGCTTATTAGCCGACGCGGGTGCAGCACAACGTATTGCATTAACTTTATTAGACTTTTTCGGTGAAAAACGACTCGAATGGGCCGTTGTATTTTCATCCTTCATTGTTGGGATCGCGTTGTTCTTCGAAGTTGGTTTGATCCTCTTAATCCCAATCATCTTCGCGATTTCAAAAGAAGCAAAAATCTCTCCGATGTATATGTGCGTTCCAATGACATCCGGTTTGATTGTAGCCCACGGTTTCTTACCACCACATCCAGGCCCGACCGTTATTGCAGGTGAATATGGTGCGGATATCGGTAAAGTGCTGATCTATGGCCTGCTGACTGGTATTCCAACCTTCCTGATCAGTGGTCCAATCCTGAATAAAGTCTGTAAAAAAATGATTCCCGATGCATTCACCAAAGCAGGTAGCATCTCATCATTGGGCTCTCAGAAATCGTTCACAGATGAAGAAATGCCAGGTTTTGGTATCAGTTTCCTGACTGCAATGCTGCCTGTTGGTTTGATGGCGATTGCGACCATGATTCAAATGATGCATCTGGATCAGGCCGTTGAGAACAGCTTCCTGTTGGTTGTCATCAAATTCCTGGGGAATGCAACGATTGCAATGTTGGTCTCATTTCTGTTTGCGTTATACACCATGGGTATCAAACTCGAAAAAGACGTAAAAGAGTTGATGGATTCTTGTGGAAGTGCGATAGCCGGTATCGCGGGTTTGCTGCTCATCATCGGTGGTGGTGGTGCATTCAAACAAGTACTGATCAACTCAGGCGTGGGCGATTATATTGCGCAGATGTTTGCAGGTGTTGATATTAACCCAATCGTGATGGCGTGGAGTGTTGCCGCATTACTGCGTATTTGTCTGGGTTCAGCAACGGTTGCCGCGATTTCAACAGCCGGGTTGGTGATTCCTATGCTGGCAGCTCATACTGGTACGAACCTGGCGTTAGTCACACTGGCAACTGGTGCTGGCTCTTGTATCTTCTCTCATGTAAACGATGCAAGCTTCTGGATGATCAAAGAATTCTTCGGTCTGACCACCAAAGAAACCTTCCTTTCCTGGTCGCTGATGTCTACCGTCATGTCAATCATGGGCTTACTGTCGATACTGACTCTGAATGCCGTTATCTAAGGGCAATGAATAAATGAAAGCCGCAGGAAACTGCGGCTTTTTTC
>QKFI01000324.1 GCA_003251455.1 Tolumonas sp. | reverse complement strand
ATTGATCGAACAAGCACATTTATCTCAGAAAATTGATTGCGTTCTGGTTGATGAAAGCCAGTTTTTGACCAAGCAGCAAGTCTTACAGCTAAGCCGTTTGGTGGATGACCACAAGATCCCGGTACTTTGTTATGGGCTACGAACAGATTTTCAGGGTGAGTTATTTCCTGGAAGTCAGTATTTGCTGGCATGGGCTGATAAAATCGAAGAAATCAAAACCATTTGTCACTGTGGCAAAAAAGCAACGATGGTACTGCGATTAGCGCAAGATGGTTCAGTGATCCGAGACGGGGACCAGATTGCCATCGGTGGGAATGATTTGTATCGTTCGGTTTGCCGTAAACACTTCAGGGAGTCATTTGATTATTTCGATTAACGTAATAATCCTTCTCTTTTTCCCTGCTTAATCTTTGTTCTGACATTTTCTATGATGGACTCGTCATCTGAATTAAGGATCTGAGGAGTCAATCATGAGTGATGTCAGAACTGCCCCATATGCGGCTTTGTTACTGCGTATCAGCTTGAGTATTTTATTTTTTGCACATGCCGGATTAAAACTGTTTGTTTTCACGCCTGCAGGCACGGCTCAATTTTTTGAGTCATTAGGTTTACCGGGGGCGTTGGCTTACATCACGATTGCCTGGGAAATTATTACTGCCGTTGCATTACTGCTTGGTATCTGGGCTCGGATATTTGCCATTGCAGGGGTACCTATTCTGCTGGGCGCTATTTTCACTGTTCATGGCGCTGCGGGTTTCTTCTTTACGAATCCGAATGGCGGATGGGAATATCCTGCATTATGGATTGTCGCTCTGATTGCACTAGCGCTGATTGGTGATGGTCCTTATGCGCTGAAACGGTTGGCCAGATAATGCATCCGGACGGAAAAGCGAGTCACGTCTATGACTCGCTTTGTTTTATCCATCTGTGTATTTGATTGTTAGAATAATGGATTATCCAGTTTAAAAATCCATAACTGAGAATGTGATTCGTCACCTTTTGACGCGTTAATTTCGAGTTTAGTTTTCACCTTGTCGTCTTTCAGCATCATCTGGCCTTTGTCATTGACGGTGTAATCATCCGGTGACTTGGCGTCTCCTTTAGGAGACTTCAGTTTTACGCTTAAGCCAAAATCGTTATCACTGGCGACTGCTAATGTTTGCGCATCAATGAGCGTTAAACCTTCTGCTTTTTCGATATTCCAGCCATTTGCTCGCAGGTCGAGTACTAACAATTTCTCTACTGGCGAGATCCCTAGTTTTTCTACTGCATCCAGACTCGGTGCGTATTCCAGCGCTTTATTTTCAAAGGTTTTACCAGTCAAGTCGGTTGCTTTACTGAGATCCATCATATAGATGCGGTTTTGCATCTGTTTCTTGGTGTTTTTGCCTTGCTCAATAATCAAAATGCGATGGTCATCGACGGCAACCAGATCTCCAATTTTGGCGTCACTACTTTTCTTATAATCCGTCAGAGCCAGTGGATAGGCATACATTGCGGTCTTTCCTGTCGCAGGATCAAAAGAAACCAGTCGGGTAAATGTCGCTTTTTGGGCAGTCTGATGATCAACATCCAGCGTGCTTTGTACTGCGGCGATAATTTTACCGGATGGAAGTCGCGCTAACCCTTCAAAACCTCGGTTTGGCTGACGCCATTTCAAAATGTTCGGTAAGCCGCCGACAATCGCTTTTTCATCTTGATCTGCATCCGGACCATATTTCTCAATAATTTTGCCGGTA
>QKFI01000435.1 GCA_003251455.1 Tolumonas sp. | reverse complement strand
TACCGGCAAAATTATTGAGAAATATGGTCCGGATGCAGATCAAGATGAAAAAGCGATTGTCGGCGGCTTACCGAACATTTTGAAATGGCGTCAGCCAAACCGAGGTTTTGAAGGGTTAGCGCGACTTCCATCCGGTAAAATTATTGCCGCAGTACAAAGCACGCTAGATGTTGACCATCAAACTGCCAAAAAGGCGACATTTACCCGACTCGTTTCTTTTGACCCGGCAACAGGCAAGACCGCAATGTATGCCTATCCGCTGGATCTGTCGGACTATAAGAAAAGTAGTGACGCCAAAATCGGCGATCTGGTTGCCGTCGATGACAATCGCATTTTGATCATTGAACAAGGCAAAGACACCAAGAAACAGATGCAAAACCGCATTTATATGATGGATCTAAGTAAAGCAACCGACTTGACTGGTAAAACCTTTGAAAATAAAGCGCTGGAATACGCACCAAGTCTGGATGCAGTAGAAAAACTAGGGATCACCCCAGCAGAGAAATTGTTAGTACTCGACTTGCGGGAGAATGGCTGGAATGTCGAAAAAGCAGAAGGTTTAACGCTCATTGATGCGCAAACATTAGCAGTCGCCAGTGATAACGATTTTGGCTTAAGCGTAAAACTGAAGTCGCCGAAAGGAGACGCCGACTCACCAGATGATTACACCGTCGATGACAAAGGTCAGATGATGCTGAAAGACGACGCGGTGAAAACCAAGCTTGAAATTAACGCGTCAAAGGGCGACGAATCACATTCTCAGTTATGGATTTTTAAACTGGATAATCCATTATTCTAACAATCAAATATACAGATGGATAAACAAAAGCGAGTCATAGACGTGACTCGCTTTTCCGTTCGGATGCATTATCTGGTCAACCGTTTCAGCGCATAAGGACCATCACCAATCAGCGCCAGTGCAATCAGTGCGACAATCCATAATGCAGGATACTCCCATCCACCATTCGGATTCGTAAAGAAGAAACCCGCAGCGCCATGAACTGTGAAAATAGCGCCAAGGAGAATTGGTACGCCAGCGATGGCAAATATCCGAGCCCAGATACCAAGCAGTAATGCAACGGCAGTAATAATTTCCCAGGCAATCGTGATGTAAGCCAACGCCCCCGGTAAACCTAATGACTCAAAAAATTGAGCCGTGCCTGCAGGCGTGAAGACAAACAGTTTTAATCCGGCATGTGCAAAAAACAAAATACTCAAGCTGATACGCAGTAACAAAGCCGCATATGGGGCAGTTCTGACATCACTCATGATTGACTCCTCAGATCCTTAATCCAGATGACGAGTCCATCATAGAAAGAGTCAGAACAAAGATTAAGCAGGGGAAAAGAGAAGGATTATTACGCTAATCGCAATAATCAAATGACTCCCTGAAGTGTTTACGGCAAACTGAGCGATACAAATCATTACCACCGATAGCAATCTGGTCGCCGTCTCGAATCACTGAACCATCTTGCGCTAATCGCAGTACCATCGTCGCTTTTTTGCCACAGTGACAAATGGTTTTGATTTCTTCAATTTTGTCAGCCCAGGCCAGCAGATACTGACTTCCCGGGAACAACTCGCCTTGAAAATCAGTTCGTAGCCCATAACAAAGTACCGGGATCTTGTGGTCATCCACCAAACGGCTTAGCTGTAAGACTTGCTGCTTGGTCAAAAACTGGCTTTCATCAACCAGAACGCAATCAATTTTCTGAGATAAATGTGCTTGTTCGATCAAT
>QKFI01000018.1 GCA_003251455.1 Tolumonas sp. | reverse complement strand
GCGATCGTCAAACGCAAAGAATTCTGGGGCATTGCGATCCCTAAATTCTTGGCAGAACCAGCATGGCAGACCTTTAACTTCTGGATCCCGCTGTACTTAAGTACGGTACGTCACATGGATCTGAAAGAAATTGCGATGTTTGCCTGGATCCCCTTCCTGGCGGCGGATTTAGGTTGTGTGGTTGGTGGTTATCTTTCACCATTGATGATGAAATGGTTCAAAGTATCCATCATTACCAGCCGTAAACTGGTGGTCATCACGGGGGCTGTTTGTATGCTGGCGCCTGCGGCAATTGGCATGGTTGCCAGCCCTTATGCGGCAATTGGATTGTTCTGTGTGGGTTGCTTTGCGCATCAGACCATTTCCGGTTCGCTGATCACCTTATCATCTGATGTGTTTAGTAAAAATTCAGTCGGTACTGCGAATGGTCTGACAGGGATGGCTGGTTATTTGGGCGCAACAATTTTCTCGCTGATTGTTGGTGTGGTGGCGAATAAAATTGGTTATGACCCGTTATTTGTTTGCTTATCGCTGTTTGATGTTGTCGGTGCGATTGTGGTCTGCACCCTGATCAACAAATCTTCATCATCAACCCCTTCATTCAAGTCAACAGACGACGACGCTGAAGCGGCTGTTGCCTGATAAAATTCGTTACGTGTGTTCTTTGCCCACCCGCCTTTCGGTCGGTGGGCTTTTTTCTGGTTTATATCTCCTGTCTTTGTTTTCAGTCCAATTTCAGCCAAGTTGTCGGACAAAAATTGGATCCAAACAGTATTCCATATTCAATTCTTCTAAAAAAAATAGGCCAGCTTGGTGATAACCACTAAATAAGCGTGATCAACCTCACTATTTTTCACAAAACTACGGTTTCGCTCAGAAATGCACCTAAAAAGTGTGATGGTTCTCAACCTAAAAAGATGTCGTACCAATTACATTTATAACCGTAATCTATGTGACATTTAATCAATCAGTCTGACCACGGAATGATTAACCGATACCCCCTAACAACAGAGGTTTGTTCACAATGACGTTCAAATTAAAAACACTGACAGCAAGCATGTTACTGGCGGCTCCCCTGGCGCTGGCATCATTCTCTTCCATGGCGATGGATAAGATAACCCTGAAACTCGCGCATAACCTGGATAACTCACACGTTGTCGCAAAAGCGTTAGATGCAATGGCGAAAGAAATCAGCACTGCTTCTGACGGTAAAATGAAACTGCGTATCTATCCGGGCGGTCAGATGGGTGGCCCACGTGAAACAATCGAATTATTGCAGAACGGCGCTTTAGATTTCACTAAGGCGAGTGCCAGCGAAATGGAACCATTTTCACCTGCATATTCAATTTTCAGCCTGCCATATTTGTTTAAAAATGCGAAACAGTTTGACAACGTGATCCATGGTCCGGTGGGTGAAGAACTGATGCAGCAGACCAAAGAGAAAGGTTTTGTGGCAATTGCAGCTTATGAAGCGGGAACCCGTAGCTTCTATGCGAAAAAAGAAATCAAAACCCCTGCTGATATGAAAGGTCTGAAAATCCGTGTTGTGGCAACGCCAACCACACTGAAGCTGATCGAACTGTTAGGCGCATCACCAACACCAATTCCATTCGGTGAAGTTTACACTGCACTGCAACAAGGTGTAATTGATGGTGCTGAAAACAACGAACCATCATACGTTCAGACTCGCCATGTTGAAGTTGCGAAATTCTATTCAGAAGACCAGCACACTGCAGTTCCTGATTA
>QKFI01000077.1 GCA_003251455.1 Tolumonas sp. | reverse complement strand
GCATTTGCTGATAGCTACTGGGTGATGTACGATTACAACAGGGGATACCACGATGATATTGAGTACTCAGGTTTGATGGACATCTTCCGCCTGCCAAAACCAGCTTACTATTTTTATCAGAGCCAAACAGATACTGACGATGAAACGGTACTCAAGTTAGCCACATATTGGAATGAGAAATCACCACTCGATGTGAAAGTCTTCTCCAACTGCGATGAAGTTGAACTTTATTTGAATGGAGAACTTATCGCCCGACAAAATCCGGACAGCGACTCTATTTCGACAAACCTGAGTCACCCACCTTTTACATTTAAAATGAAAACATTTGAGCCGGGTGAACTAAAGGCAGTTGGCTATATTAACGGGGAAGCGATGGCTGAAGAAATCGTGCGTACACCTGAAACGGCAACCAAGCTGAAAGTGTGGTTGGATGAAAGTGGTCGCAAGGCGAAGGCTGGTTGCAATGATGTAATGTTTCTTTACGTTGCCGCCGTGGATGAAAATGGGACGATTGATCCGGATTTCAATGGATTGATTAGCTTCGATCCGGATGAGCATTTCGAAGTGATGAACAAGGGCGACATTCAGGCAGAGGCCGGTATCGCAACAGCTCTGATCCGAATTGTGGACACTGCCGGGAATGCTTCGGTTACAGCAAAATCAGAGAGCTTAAAGTCTGGCGAATTTAGTTTCGTCATCGGGAAGTAGTATAATGAAGATTGAATAGGTAGAATAAAGAAAAATCAAGAAAAGATGAGAAGGTTTATTACGTTATCGCTGTGTTTGTCTTTTGTCCTGTTAGCTTTTTCATGTAAAAAGCAGGAGCAGGCAGCGCAGCTTATAAAATTTGACAGTTCAATTGCGGAAGACGCTTCCCCGGCAGTACTAGCCAGGGTGAAAAGCATTTTGCCAGATCAGGCAGTTGAAATTCAGTTTGAAAAAGGAACTTATCACTTCTATCCGGATAAGGCACAGGAAGAGTTCGTTCATATTTCGAACCATTGTGATGTGATGGTCACAACCGCATTTCCTATTGATCACCTGAAAAATATCACAATTGACGGGCATGGATCAACTTTCATCTTTCATGGCGTAATGATTCCGTTTCTTGTGAATAATGCTGAAAATGTGACATTCAAAAATCTATCTATAGATTGGGCTGAGCCATTTTGCAGTGAAGGATTGATCGTGGCAAATGATGAGAAGAAAGGTACGTTTGACATGCAGATCTCAGAGGAATATCCATACGACATCCGTAATGGGCAACTTCATTTTGTCAAGGAATATTACGAACATACAGTTGGTCAGTCAATTCTTTACGATCCGGAGAGAAAAGCGATTGATTTTAATACCGAGGCATACACACCATTGACTACCTGGCAGAAAAGTACGATCCAATTTAATCTTGATAAGATCATGTATAAATACGATGCGGACTATCGGTCTCCGGAACTTCGCCAGATCGGAATGGAAGACCGTCTGGTTGTGGAGGAGCTGCAACCTGGTCTGGTGCGTGTTCATCATCACACGAAAGAGTTACCTCGGGTAGGAAGTATCCTTTCCATGAAAGGAGAACAAGGCTACAACCGGGTTGCTCCGGCGTTTCGCCTGACAGCAACGAGCAATGTATTGTTGCAGGACATCAATATCCATCATGCCGGAGGAATGGGTGTAATCGCTGAGAATTCGGAAGATATCACGCTGGAAAGAGTTAACGTAACCCCGTCTCACGGGCGCATGGTATCA
>QKFI01000024.1 GCA_003251455.1 Tolumonas sp. | reverse complement strand
GGTAGCAGGATTTGTCGTTGTTGTGTTTCTTGCGCACCAAAGCAAAACTTTATTGTTGCCGCGGTCGCGACCAGATAAAGAGCAATAACGAAAAGTGCGAAAATCAACATAAGTATCCGGAATTCTGAAATATCTGTTCGATAGAAATTGAAGTATAACGTTAGCAGTGACAGGCAGCCAGAGTGATTATTGCGACCTGAAACGAAAAGCCTTTCTTTAGTATCCGCAATGAGTTGGCTATAATCGACAACAATTTGGCCATAAACAGCGGAGCCATCCATGTTTGAGAATTTAACAGAACGTCTTTCCTCAACGCTGAAAAACATTAGCGGTCGGGGGCGTCTAACTGAAGATAACATTAAAGATACGCTACGCGAAGTGCGCATGGCTTTGCTGGAAGCGGATGTAGCATTACCGGTAGTAAAGGAATTTGTTAGGAATTTGTTAATCGCATCAAAGAGCGGGCTATCGGTCAGGAAGTCAATAAAAGCCTGAGCCCAGGGCAAGCATTCATCAAGATTGTGCAATCAGAATTGATTGCCGTTATGGGTGAAATCAATGAGAGCTTGAATCTTGCGACACAGCCGCCGGCGATTGTTTTAATGGCCGGTCTGCAAGGCGCTGGTAAAACTACCTCAGTCGGAAAACTTGCGAAATTTCTGAAAGAGAGACACAAGAAGAAAGTATTAGTCGTATCTGCTGACGTGTATCGTCCTGCGGCGATCAAGCAATTAGAAACTTTGGCAAATGATATCGGTGTCGATTTCGTACCAAGTTCTGCAGAGCAAAAACCATCAGTCATCGCTGCAAATGCCGTTGATCAAGCTCGTAAAGGTTATTATGACGTTCTGATTGTCGATACAGCGGGTCGTCTGCATGTCGACAATGAAATGATGGTTGAGATCCAGGAGTTACATAAACAACTGGACCCTATTGAAACATTGTTCGTTGTTGATGCAATGACTGGTCAGGATGCTGCAAATACAGCAAAAGCGTTCAACGACGCATTACCGTTGACCGGTGTGATCCTGACGAAAGCTGACGGTGATGCGCGTGGTGGTGCTGCACTGTCTGTCCGCCATATTACGGGTAAACCAATTAAGTTTATCGGTATGGGTGAAAAAACTGATGCGCTGGAGCCTTTCTATCCTGATCGTATCGCCTCCCGTATTTTAGGGATGGGTGATGTCCTGTCTCTGATTGAAGAAATGGAGCGGACAGTCGATAAAGATAAAGCCCAGAAACTGGCACAGAAAGTTCAGAAAGGGAAAGGTTTTGACCTTGAAGATTTTCGTGAGCAATTAGTCCAGATGCGTAACATGGGCGGCATGATGGGAATGTTGGATAAACTTCCTGGCGCGTCCGGTTTACCTGAGAACGTTAAAGATAAAATCGACGATAAGATTACCGTAAGAATGGAAGCAATGATTAGTTCCATGACGCCAGCCGAGCGCCGTAATCCGGATATTATCAAAGGTTCGCGTAAACGTCGTATCGCAATGGGCTCTGGTGTGGAAATTCAGGACGTAAACCGTCTTCTGAAACAATTCGATCAGATGCAAAAAATGATGAAGAAAATGGCCGGTAAGGGTGGTTTACGCAAAATGATGGGTAGCATGAAAAATATGTTACCACCTGGCGGCTTTGGTCGACGCGGATTCTAAAATCCTTCCTGCATAAGCGGCACTATCATGTGCCGCTTTGTTTTCAGTCCGGTGAATTTTTTAATATGAACGCTGAATGTGAGTTTAATTTACAACCGTACAATACCTTCGGACTTAAAGCTTTTGCCCAACATGGGGTTGTCCTTGAGCGTGAGGAACAGCTGGCGGAAATAAGTGCGTTACAAATAAATAATCAACAGAAATTCTTGGTCATTGGCGAAGGCAGTAACATCCTTTTTACTGAAAACTATGATGGATGCGTCGTTATCAATCGACTGAAAGGAAAATCGGTTGAAGATACTGCCGATGCCTGGCTATTGCATGTTGCGGCTGGTGAAAACTGGCATGAACTGGTGACATGGACATTAAAGCAAAACATGCCGGGACTAGAAAATCTGGCGCTCATCCCTGGTACGGTTGGTGCTGCACCGGTTCAGAATATTGGCGCCTATGGCAAAGAATTCTGTTTGTTTTGTGAATATGTTGATGTTTGGAATATTGAAGGCCAGCAGTCGCAACGAT